>JACSRV010000132.1 GCA_014879545.1 Chitinophagaceae bacterium
AAAAGTATAAATAATTTTGTAAAAAAGAAATAAGTGTTTTAGGAAAGGCTAACTTTTTTATTTCGCTGTTACTCAGCCAGCTACCCCCGCTAATTGCAGGGGCTATGTCAGAGTTTATTTCTATCGTATATAATTCTGAGTGTATAAGTTGATGGGTCAGTCGCTGCTTGGTGCGCGCAACAAAAACGATCTTATTTGCAGGCACTGCTACCCCGGCATCAGCAATAAAGCGGGCCAGTTCTTTTAAGGTTGGTGCCCCCCCTGACTCATAAAGAAGCGGTTGATGCAGGTTTTCCCATATATCTCCGGGGCCGCGTTTGCCTATCCAGGTGCGGCCATGGTGGTGGAGCAAGATGAATGTGAAATGCCGTTCTTTCACTTTTATCTTCTTTGCTTTTACCGGCAGTAGTTCCACTGTTTGTTGTCGGTTGGCCGCACATTGCGATGCCAGCACACAGTCGGCACAGCGCGCGTTGGAAGGTGTGCACTGGGTGGCTCCGAAATCCATGATGGCTTGATTGTAGGCGGCGCTTCGGTCACCATCAATCAGGTCGTTGGCCAATTTGGCGAACTGCTTCTTGCCCTCGGTGCTGTCTATGGGTGTTGCGATGCCCATATAGCGCGAAAGGACCCGGTACACATTACCGTCCACCACAGCCACCGGCCTGTTGAAAGCGAAGGACGCAATAGCCGCGGCGGTGTATGGGCCAATGCCTTTAAGCTTCAGAAGCCCTTCATAGGTATCGGGGAATGCGCCGTTGTATTCCGTGGCAATGATGCGAGCGGTGGCCAGCATATTCTTACAGCGACTATAATAGCCCAGTCCCTGCCAAAGCCTGAAGACATCGTCTTCGGCGGCAGCTGCCAGCTGTTTTACAGTGGGGTAGGTCTCAATGAATCTGAGGTAGTAGGGCAGCCCCTGCTGCGCACGGGTTTGCTGCAATATCACCTCCGACAGCCATATCCGGTAAGGATCTCGTTCTTCCTTCCACGGCAGTTGGCGGTCGTTGATCGTGTGGTGCCAGTCAAGGAGTTTTCGGGTAAAGAACTGATGCTCGTTTTGCTTCTTTGCCATCGGCCGCAAAATACACCTTTCGGCCGTTGTCGGGTCATCCGGCTAAAATGAGTGGTTGCAAGTAACCCTGCGTTTTCACACGTATTCAACAGTGCCAAAAATACCCTTAAATATCCCATGATAACCGCTACTTTTGCAGCAAGTAATACTGCCAGATGACTACAGAGCAACTTAAAGAAATGGCCACGCAGGTGCGCCGCGATATTGTAAGGATGGTACACAAGGTACAGAGCGGCCACCCTGGCGGCTCGCTGGGTTGTACCGAGTTCCTCACAGCCTTGTATTTCCAGATCATGGACCGTAAGCCCGGTTTTGATATGGATGGAGTGGGTGAGGATCTGTTCTTCCTGTCAAACGGTCACATTTCCCCGGTGTTCTACAGTGTTCTGGCACGTTCTGGATACTTCCCCGTAGCAGAGTTGGCTACTTTCCGTCATCTCAACTCAAGGTTGCAGGGGCACCCTGCAACTCACGAGCACCTGCCGGGTGTGCGCATTGCCAGCGGGTCTCTCGGTCAGGGATTGAGCGTAGCGGCAGGTGCGGCACTGACTAAAAAACTAAACAACGACAACCATATCGTTTACTCACTTCATGGCGATGGAGAGTTGCAGGAAGGACAGAACTGGGAAGCGATCATGTTTGCCGCGCACCACAAAGTTGACAACCTGATTGCTACTATAGACTTTAATGGTCAGCAGATAGATGGTCCTACCACCGACGTTATGAACCTCGGTTCACTGCGCCAGAAGTTTGAAGCATTTGGCTGGTCTGTCCTCGAAATGAATGGCAATGACATGGCCGACGTGCTGAAAGTGATGGCTGAAGCGAAAGCGGCTACCGGCAAAGGCAAGCCTGTATGTGTGCTGATGCATACAGCAATGGGCAAGGGTATCAGCTTTATGGAAGGTACCCACGAATGGCACGGTATTGCACCAAATGACAAACAACTTGAAGATGCATTGTCACAGTTGGGTGAAACCAGCTATGGCGATTATTAGTAGCGGGTGTCGGTTTGTGATATTTTCAGTAAATTTGAAAATAGCACCGTCAGGTTGCTGGTTGTTTGAAAAGACCTTGATCCAAAATGAGCCGGACACGCCCTTACCGAATAATGCCGCTAATGTTGATGGTAGCCCTGTTTGCAGGTTCATGCACCAAAGCTCCGTTAGGTTCGCCTTCGGTAAGGATACTCGGAAAGTGGAAAAAGGTGAAATTCGCGACCGATGATAATGCAAACGGCTTACTAGATAGCTGGGAGTTCAGGAATGCGAATTCAGCTGTGGTGAACACACTGGACTTTAACAAGGATAGTACTGGTTTGGAGACAAGTACCGGGTCTCCGGATCTGCCCTTTACTTGGTACATTAATGCGGAGCAAACTCTGAAAATAGAGTATAATACGGGTGATGCATTTTTTTACAAGATCATCCGGCTGGATGGCGGAAAATTACACATTACCGCAAAAACCCAGATAGGTTTGGCAGGGTATTATTACGATGCTCAATAGCAGTACTACCCTCAGGGATGCCTGATATGATTCTCTGAAGATTATTTATACATTTGAGTCCGTTGAGGCGCCGTAAGGTGGTACTCAACAAATGAAACAGTAACTATACAATAAAATAATAAACATGGCAAAGATCAAAGTAGCAAATCCGGTTGTGGAACTCGACGGAGATGAAATGACCCGAATAATATGGAAATACATTAAAGAGAAACTCATCCTCCCATATCTGGATATCGATATAAAGTACTACGATCTGGGGCTCGAATACCGCGACCAAACAAACGACCAGGTGACCATTGATGCCGCTAACGCCATCAAACAATACGGTGTTGGTATCAAATGTGCTACTATTACCCCTGACGAAGCAAGGGTTACTGAATTCGGACTGAAGCAGATGTGGAAAAGCCCGAACGGCACTATCCGCAACATTCTTGATGGTACTGTGTTCCGTGAGCCGATCGTTATGAACAATGTGCCTCGTCTGGTGCCAAACTGGACTGCGCCAATCTGCATCGGTCGTCACGCGTTCGGTGACCAGTACCGTGCTACCGACTTCGTTGTAAAAGGCAAGGGAAAACTCACCATCAAATTTGAGGGTGAAGACGGAACTACTATAGAACACGAAGTGTACAACTTCAAAGATGATGGCGTTGCATTAGCTATGTACAATACTGATGAATCAATTACCGGTTTCGCGCGTGCATGTTTTAACCTGGCATTGCAGAAGAAATGGCCGTTGTATCTGTCAACAAAGAATACCATCCTCAAGAAATATGACGGACGTTTCAAAGATATCTTTGAGGACATCTATCAGAAAGAGTTCAAAGCGGCTTTCGACAAGGAGAACCTCGTTTACGAACATCGCCTTATCGACGATATGGTTGCGAGTGCATTGAAATGGAACGGAAATTTTGTGTGGGCATGTAAGAACTATGACGGTGACGTGCAGAGCGATACCGTAGCACAGGGCTTCGGTTCACTCGGTCTCATGACCTCGGTATTGGTTACTCCTGACGGACAGACCATGGAGGCAGAGGCAGCACATGGTACCGTAACACGTCACTACCGTGAATACCAGAAAGGCCGCCCAACATCTACCAACCCGATCGCATCCATCTTTGCATGGACGCGTGGTCTGGCGTTCCGCGGCAAGCTTGATGGTAATAATGATCTCATCAACTTTGCAAACGCATTGGAGCAGGTGTGTATCGAGACTGTAGAAAGTGGCAAGATGACTAAGGATCTGGCAGTGTGCATCCATGGTAACAAAGTGAACCATGGAGAACATTACCTGTACACTGAGGAGTTCCTTGACGCACTGAACGAAAATCTGATCAAGAAGCTTGCATAGATAATTAGCTTGAAGTTAATAGGAACGGGCCGGTTTTCCGGTCCGTTCCTATTTTAACATAACTATATGTGTATACGGCATAGATGCAACTCACTGATCAATTAATTTACTCAAAAGCCAACACATGACGACCGTAAAAAACAAATACAAATTTGCTAAATGGACAGCGCTAATAACAGTGGTCCTGTTCTTCACCCTGATCGGATTTCCTTCCCTCATTCGCAAGCACCCTGTTACCCTGGCAGAATCAATGCCTTTAGCTGAGAAGACGATATACAAAACCATATACAGTACAGACGACAGCGCGTCGCTCATAGGTTTCGAGTTGCATACATGCAATCATCTTGAAGGAAGATCTGTTGTGAAGAAGTGCAGCGTTATTGTAAGAGAGATGGACCCTGAGAAGGATAACTATAAGACGTATTGCAAGGACATAGCGAAGGATCTGCTTGAAATGTACGGCAAAGAGAAGTTGTCTGTTAATATATTCGACAGCTTTGAAGCGTACACTTTGGCTATCGATGAATCGCGGCTGCTGACAGCTGATGAGCAGCGATATGTAGCCGCGCACAAGATTGCGACCCTGAATTATGATGATGAAGACGGAAGTACTTACTTACACGTACATTACTATCCGGAAGCTGATGATGAAAGATCAAGTCAAGAGGTTTTGGATGACTATAGGTCAGACCGCATCAGATCACTTTAGCTAATCCTGCAACGCGTTTCCTGATATTCGTGTCAGGTCTCCGGGTTTCAGCATTTCGTAGAATCTTTTTGATAAGGCCACGGCTTTGTCGTCCACGTATTTTGTGAAGACTATTGATAGAGGTATTAATATTGCTGTACTACATATGAAGGCAGCTAATGCGCCGATATGGTAGCCTGCAATCTTATAAACTGCAAGAAAAGTTGCACATCCCACAGAGCCAATGATGGGTACATGTAAAAGATATAGGGAGAACGATATCCTTCCAAGTTGCCTGAAGACATACTTTCCGGGAATCTTTTGAAATGACGGACGCGCCACGAATATATAGACAAAAAGGTATGCCCCTACAATGTGATACCACGGCGCAAAGTCGAGCAATGTCAGGCCGAGATGCTTGAATATGGTACCGACTTTATTGCCATTTGACGGGAATGAGCCAAGTAGCAGTGCAAGCGCCAAAATTGTCAGAGCCACGTCTCGTCTGATAGGTGTTGCACCCGTGATCCTTTTCTGTTCTAACATCGCAAGGTAAATACCTGAAACAAAGCTTACATAGGCCGACTGATTGGAATAATAGAAGTAGATGAAGACAACAAAGAGTAAAAATGGACGATAGCCAACTGAATGCGTAAAAAGCAGAAACGCGAAGACGAAAAGTGACCCATAGAGCTCAAATGAAATGGTCCAAAGGACTGTGTTATAGATGCTGTCGCCCTGGAACATGGTACTATAAAACAGGCAGTTTAAGAGTTTCGGGATCGGTGCATCGAAATGCCACATGTGACCGAACCACCATTCCGACCCGGTGATAGATGCTACTTTTACATTTGAAAAAGCATGAGCTGTCATCATCGCATAAGCCAACAGCAGCGATACGGCTACCGGAATGAAAAGACGTATGAACCGACGGTGCATACCCGATACCAGCAAGGTAGCATCATTGGTTCGAATGTATTTCCTGCTAAGGACAAACCCACTGAGTGTAAAGAAGACATGGACCCAAAAGTTTCCGTTTGTCAATACACTAAGCGGACTCAGACCGTAAATTGTATCCAAGCTATTTAATTTGCTACTAGTAGCAACACCTGTGTAGGTAGATGTATAGAAGACCAAGAGAAAATGATGCAAATACACAAGGAAGGCTGCAACGCCTCTTATGCCATCGAGGTAGGGTACTGAAGATCTAGGGTCGGACATATATAATTGACAGGGTTTTGTGCTGCGTTCAGCAACAAGGGAATAAGCTATACCCAAAACAAAATCTGTGCCAACAATGTAACATTCAGTTAAAAAAGCGCCCCGACTCAATGCGAGTCGGGGCGTACGAAAATGATGTTTGTTTGCCTGGTTACTCCTCAGTAGGTTTAGGAAATGCCTTTTCGAATTTCGCGTTGTATTCTTCAGCGCGACCCATGTCGCGGGTTTGTTGCGCTATCTGGATCGCGAGACGGTAGGGCTGATCGTTGAATGGGTCAGCAGCTATTGCCTGATCTATTTCTCCGTAAGCAGCATTCGCATTGCCGGTCATTGCATAGGTATAGGCGAGGAAAAAGTGACTGAATGAAGGGTTGTGTATCTCAAGACCTTTGTAAAGCTTCATAGCTTCATCGAGCCTTTTCTCTTTGATATAGATTCCGCCCATAGTCTGGTAAACATTAATATCAGCCGGGTGCTTTTTTAGTGCCTGATTGCCCGCATAGATCGCAGAATCATTCTTTCCTTCGGCTTCATACAACCTCATCATTTCAGCCCAAACCAACTCATTGCCGGGGTACTCCTGTAACGACTCAAGGAACATCGCTTTCGCCTCAGCATATTTCTTTTCCTTCATCAGTTCAAAGCCAGCAAGATCTTTTTTGGTTTTACGTTTCAATATTGCAACTATTGGCACACCGTCCACTTTCACCGTGTGTATGGTCTCTTCCGGTGGCCAATTGCCGCTGTTGAGCTGAGCCGCGTCTACGAAGCGGGAGAAGATGATGCAATAGTCCCAGTCTTTGCTGTAGCGATCGTAGAACTTAATGTAGAGCGGAGCAGGTGTAAAAGGTTCTTTGAAGTCCGGGTGCTGAGCAGCAAAGGCTTTGTAAACATCGTCCTGCCTGAAATCGGCGTATCGTTCGTACATGCCGGCATACTTTGAAGGCAGGTTCTTACGATTGGCCTGGTATAGTGCAGCTATCATGGGGTAGGTGGTATTGGTGCCGATGACAACCTTTTTGTCAGCTATGTGTTCATGCTCCAATAACCAGTTGGTTGCTTCTTTCACACCTATCATGTAATAGTCGGTCTCATACTTTCCGTACATACCTTTCAGTCCCCCCGCTATTTCGTTGTAGTACAACGATTCGTAGGGGTGATTGGCAGCAACAAACTTTGCAGGTAGTGCCAATCCTGCGATAACCAGGACAAGGCCCGTGTATTTTAGCGCAGCTTGTTTGGAGCCCACCAGCCAGTTCCAACCCATAGCAGCAATAACCACTATAGGAGGATACACAAACAGGAAGTGCCTCCAGCCGTCATACAAGGATGAATTTTTATGTACAGCATATGCTATCGGGAAGACTATTGTGAATATCAGGAACAGTGAAAAAATGAACGTGTCACGGTGCTTTTTTGCAAGCGAACCCACTACTGCCAACCCCAATGCACTTCCTAATAAAACGATAATCGGTGCTGTATAGAGAATATATTTAGGAATGTAGAACCAAGGCACCTGGTTGCTTTGAATCTTATTGCCATCATATAACATGCCAATGTTCACAAAGAAATTCGACATGATCTTCAATGCTTCCAAAGGTTTACTGACGATACCCAAGTGGGCGTATGGCCAGAAAAGTACTGCAATGAGATAACCTGCAACAGATACTATTGCAAACTGCTTGATGGTCTTGCCGTTCAATGCAGCCTTAACCTGCTTAGTAAGGACTGCATATACGAGCAGGAACAGCAAGAGGTAGGCTATGAGCAGGAATCCCCCGATGCGGACGCCCATTGCCCAGCCGATACTGCCTATAAGCCCGAGAATGTGGCGTGCAGTTGGGTTGGGGAATGCTTTAAGGAATTGAAGAATGAAGTAAATGCCAGCTGTGTATCCAACAGAGAAAGGAATATCCTTCGGGTTAGCAAAGTTGTGCCCAAACCAGCTGGGGGATAACGCGAGGAAAACAACGGTGAGCAATGCAGCATTCCATCCTGATAAAAATTTAGCCAGCTTGCCTGAATAAATGATGCCTATGGCGCCGACAATTGCATTGATGAAATGCATGGTGGTGTAGTGGTCCCAGGGGTGGAACACATTGAACACAAATGCCGTGATGAAGTCGAAAATACCACCATAGTACTGTATACCTGTGGTAGATATCTGCGCTTCGGTGTCGCCGTTGAAGAAGTAATTATAGATGCTGTTACCGTAGTCGAAATGCCAATGTTCGTCACCGGACACAGAATATTGAAAACTCAAAGCAGGCATGGCGATCATCAGTATGAGGCAGAGAACATTGAAAGCTGCCCGGCCCCTGATGCGTGACTTCTGTTCGGGTGTGGCGATAGCCGGAATATTGAACGGAAGGCGGAATGTATTATATATCCATGTCCGTAGAGATATTCCGAGCACACCGAAGAACATTTTTATTGAATCTCTCAGCATGTTTACTTTGCTGTCGGGCATATTCTCCCAATTGACCGGCATTTCAACAATCCTGATGTCGTTTAGATCTGCTTGATATAGTAGTTCTACGTCGTGCTCCCAACCAGTGCTTTGCATATTGCCGAAAAGGAAGTCTGCTACGTCGCGAGGATATAATTTGAAACCACATTGGGTGTCACGTAGTTGCAGTGTGGTGCAGATCTGGACGATGCTGTTAAAGACACCACCTATTACTTTTCTCTTTTTCAGCGCTTTTACATTTCCATCTTCATGTTTGCGAGATCCAATATAAACCGCCCGCTCCCCGGAAAACAGATCTTTTTCTTTCCTTTCCCATTGAATCAGATCGGATGGCCGGGTTGACATATCGGCGTCAAGCGTCAGCACATAGTCGCCCTTTGATACACTGACCCCGCGTTTCAGCGCAGCGCCTTTGCCACCGTTCGGGATCACTTTCTCTATGCGCAACTTGTCTTTTAAGAAGGAATATTTGGCTGCTACTGCTGATTCGATTTTCTGAACCGTATCATCTTTACTTCCATCGTCAACAACGATCACTTCATAATTTCCCTTCCACTTGCTTTCAAAATCAGCTATTCCCTGGAGCATGATGTCAACCCTTGCCGATTCATTATAACATGGAATAACCAGTGAAAGCAGGAAGTCTCGTGTCACGGAATTGGAACTATTATTTGTATTTGTCGTCTGGGTTTGTTTCATTGCCGTGGGAGTGTTATTAATTCACGTTGCCAATGTACACCCAGTCGCCCTGGATATTTGTACAAACGTTGTCTTTGATGTTGATCTCTTTTTGGAGGTAAGCCGCGATGGGATAAAAATTCAGGTGAAGGTCCATTGTGTAATAATAGTACCTCTGACATGGAGTCACAATAATCACTTGTTTTCTGGCCACGCGCTTCAGTTCTTCTATAGCAGGTTGCACGTCTCTGAGGTGTTCGATAGTATGTGAGCACGTCACCACATCAAACGATTTATCTTCAAATGGCAATTTGTAGATGGTACCCCTTTTGTATGCGGCCTTCTTGAGCGTCGGGATATTGTCGTAAAGATCACAGCCTGTTGTTTCCAGATTGGTATTGTCTCCAATGTAGTTCAGGAGAAAACCACGGCCGCAACCTACGTCAAGCAAAGAACGGGCGTCTTTATGAATGGAATCGACCAGATATTTTATGCTTGGCATATTCATGTCAGTAGGGCGGTCGTAGGCCAGGCAATCCAAATTGCGGTAAACTTCAGAAAACTCCTCCTCTGTGAGGGTATAGGCAATATCTTTGAAATCCATATACAAACGGACATTCTTACCCTTGAACCATATATGAAAGAAAGGATACATAAACCAGTTGGAATCCCGTATTGATGGTGGTAACCAGTTATCCATCACATATCTGATGGCGTTTGTTATGGAACGATTCATGAAGACTAAGACAATATTATTTGCTAAGAAAAATAAATGCGACGAACTGCACCTGAAAACGCATAATTTCGGTAGAGGACGTGCATTAATGCACGTTTCAAAAGTAATTAAATTTGCTAAATTTACAGCCTCATCTCATGCTAAAAACTGCTTAATGGATCTTAAAGAATTAGAAAATGGAATAAACCCGGAGATACACTGGTATTACCAGAGTAAAATTCAACCACTGATAGCATATGCAAAGAAATTATTAAATAAAACCGACCAGCTAACCATCGTTGACGTTGGCTCAGGTTCCGGTTTTTTTGCTATCAGTCTTGAGCGTGCATTCGGTGACAAGATCAGGAAAGTATATTTAGTGGATATCAATTACACGCAGGAGGAAATTGAAGCAACCCGCGGCAAAAAAATTGAAAAGACCCTTGTTATCCCCGACAAAATAGAGAACGGACTGGTGATTCTTATGGATGTGTTGGAACACCTTGAAGACGACCTGCTGATGCTAAAGAACATTAAAACGAACAGTGTGGGCGATAACAACCACTATTTTATCACAGTGCCGGCCTTTACATCCCTTTGGAGTGGTCATGATGTTTATCTGGGGCATTACAGGCGCTACAAGGTTGATAGCCTGAACAAGGTACTGAATGAAGCGAAGTATTCGATAGCCAACACCTATTACCTTTACGGCAGTCTTTTCCCAATGGTTTGGACCGCTCGGAAACTGGATAACATGAAAAAAAATAAGGAAGCAACTTCCAACATGAAGCCATTCAGTCCGTTGGTCAACAAAATATTGTTGGGAATCACTTCAATTGACATGAAGCTGGCATCAGTCAACAAGTTGTGTGGCGTGACATGCGTGTCGCAGGGAACTATTTAAAAAGAACTATAATATAAACTAC
>JACSRV010000179.1 GCA_014879545.1 Chitinophagaceae bacterium
TTAGATACCGTGAAAGTTATAGGAAGACCTGCGATACTTGGCTGAGGTGTAAATGATCCAATAACGTTGACAGGAAGTGGATTAACCGTAACTACCTTGGTTGCAGTATTCACACAGCCGTTTGCATCTGTACCAGTAACCGTATAGGTTGTGAGTGAAGTGGGAGATGCCGTAACCGAAGAACCTGTAGTTGCAGAAAGGCTGCTACCCGGCGCCCATGTATAGGTAGATGCTCCTGTTGCTGAAAGTGTTGTGCTGCTGCCTGTGCAGATGGCAACACCCGACCCTGCGTTTACAGATGGCAAAGCGTTTACAGATACCACCTTGGTAGCAGTGTTCACGCAGCCGTTTGCATTTGTGCCGGTTACTGTATATGTTGTAAGCGAGGTAGGAGATGCAGTAACAGAAGAACCCGTAGTTGCAGAAAGGCTGCTACCCGGCGCCCATGTATATGTAGATGCGCCCGTTGCTGAAATAGCGGTGCTGCTACCTGTGCATATAGCCACGCCCGAACCTGCGCTCACAGATGGAAGCGCATTTACGGTAACAACAGTTGTGTTAGTTGCATTACATGTGATATAAGAGATAACAGCAGTGCCGCCTGCAACGCCGGTAACTACACCTGTTGCCGAACCTACGGTTGCTACCGAACCATTGCCGCTTGCCCAGGTACCACCACTTACTGAGTTGCTGAGTGTAGTAGTGTTGCCAACGCAAACAGTAGCTGTACCCGTATTGGCTGCGGAAAGTGTTATGCTGTTGCAGGTACCGATAGCACCGGTAACGAAGTTCGAAGAACTACCGGAGAGCGTCATATTATAAATAGTGCCACAGTTAGTGTTGCCGCTATAATCGGCAACCTTAGAGATCGAGGTATTAGTTCCTCCTGCAGTACCATCATTAAAACGGTAATACAATTTCAATGCTGAAGACGCTGCTACGTCACAATCTTTGTTCGTGGAGATCTGTGTACCCGTGCGGATTGTATTCCATACGCGCACTTCATCGATGTTACCTGTAAAGCTTTGGTAACCGGTTGTTATATCAGATCCACCTGCTACTACCAGCGGCGTTGCCTGATTTACAACGGTCATCGTAAAATTCCTTACAAACGCTCCATCATAATATATAGATGATCCGTTAGTTACCCCACTTTGGAACGTCATGGCCACGTGGTGCCAGTTACCGTCGTTAGGGTAAATTCCCGTTGAGATATTAGAACCAATATTCCAATCGTAAGCAACCAATTCGTTGTCGTAAAGAAACAGACCATAAGCCCACTGCTTTGTAACAATTCCCCGCCATGAACTACCGGCGTTTGATGTTTTAAACCAAGCCTCAACGGTACCGGAACTCAACTGAGTTGCAGCATTGTTAGACGCTATAATAATATCATTCGAGCCATCAAAGTTCATAGCTTCTCTCTTTGGAGGAGCTGTTACAATCACATATCCATTACCCGAATTATAGCCTTGTGTGTGGGTAACACCAGTAGCCAGCGTTGCATGTGTGAACGAACTTCCGCCGCCACCGCCATAAAATTGATCGACACCACCGCCATAATAACCACCACCACCTGCGCCTGTAGCTTGAAACGATCCGCCAGTAGATGCACCCAAGCCAAGAGAACCGGAAACCCAACCAAAACCTCCTGCGGTTTGGGTTCCCCCAGTAGTACCTCCGCCTACGGTACCACCACCATCAAATCCATTTGAGTTCCAACCAGCACCACCGCCGCCACCAGCAACCACTACCCGATTGGATAATGCAGTCCCTCCAATGCGAATATCCGAGGCACCGCCACCACCACCACCGGCATAGCAACATGAAGACCAATTCGACCCGGATCCACCGCCATTAAACCCTCCAGCGACTACCGAAATGTCGGATGATGCCGTTTGCCCCATACCTCCTACGTAGATATTTAACACCTGACCGGATGTAACCGCCAAAGAACAAACAACTCTTCCTCCATTTCCTCCGTTCGATGAAGTACCATAACCATAATTATTTCCACCCTTGGCTCCTGCCATATCAATCACCAAAGTACCTGTGCCGGTTGCAGTGTAGGTCTGAACGGCACCTGTGTAGTTGAAAGTAGTGGACTGTGCATCTGCTGCAGTGTTTACTGCCAGTGCTGCACACAGTAGTGTAGCCGCTTTTCGAAGCAGGCTACCCGATGGCGGAGCTGAAAACAACCGCTCGATGGAATTTTTACCCATCTGAAGTAGTGGAAATTTCGAAGTCATATAAGGGGATTTTGCATTTGTTTCTCTTTGGAGTAGTTAATAGCGCCCGCAATTCCAACCGGACACACTTCGCCTACTACACAGTAAAACTATTTGTTAATGTTTGATTTGTCATAGAAATGTTGTGAAATGCCGATTTTTGTATGTGAACGGTCGGATTTTGTATGTGAACGACTTTTTTCACCACACACATAACGCAATCTCACATATCTATGGATGTTTGAAAACCTTTTGATGAACATTGTTAAGGGTGCCGACATTACCGCCTATTTTTGCGTCCATGATCACGATATACGGCATCAGCAACTGCGACACCATGCAAAAAGCCATAAAATGGCTGGAGGCCAATCAAATACCATTTTCTTTTCATAACTATAAAACCAGCGGCATAGACAAGGCCACTATCAACAACTGGCTAAAATACCTGCCCCTTGAAAAGGTGATCAATGCCAATGGCACCACATACAAAAAGCTGTCAGATGAAGAGAAAGCCGCTTTGCGAGACAAACGCAAGGTAGCCGCTGTAATGATAGCCAACCCATCGGTCATCAGGCGGCCGCTGTGGGATCTTGGCAACGGAACCTACTACGCGGGATGGAAAGAAGAAGAGGTAGCGGCACTCATAAAATGAAAACAGCCGGCAGGAAGAATCCTGACCGGCCGTCATTCAACATGAAAAATCTTACTATTTGGCAACTGTGAATCGTACAGCGCGTGTTCTGTTGTTCATGGTTACCGACATGATGTAAATACCTGAAGGCACGTTATCGGTAGCAAAATCGAAAGAATGCGTTCCGGCCTGCATTGTGGTATTGGCAACTTCTTTTACCAATTTACCGGTCACGTCAATGATCGCAACTTTTACATTGCCTGCATTTTTTACGTCAACAGCAACCGTTGCATTACCGGAAGTCGGATTGGGGAAAACAGTGATACCTGCAGCAATGATGTTGTTCAGGTCAGGCATCACACTTGTTACAGGTATGTAGCAAGTAGTGTCGTAGTTAGCGTTGTTAGGGTCGAAATTGCACCAGCCTTTCATCCAGTTGTCGGTAGAAGTATTGGTACCGGCAAATGCACCTATGTAATTAACTTTTGTGAAGAATGCATCACTTGCTTTGCTGGTTGTGAACTCAGGAGGTGCCAATGGCACGTTATAGTTCACACCACCACCTGTTGTATCGTAATTGATAGGCAGGGCCGGATTGAACGGATGTGACGAAGTGTGCGGAGCTGAGGCATTGTAGCAAATGTCTGAAGTAGACAATGGCAACAGGCTCGGGTTAGACAGGTTGAAAGGATTTGTAAGGCGCACTGCAGAAGAAGTGGACTTGTAGAAGTTCTTGTATGTACCGTTGTAGAAGAAGGACAGCGGACCATTGAACGGACTGAACGGAGAGCCGGTAGTAGAGTCAGCGTTAGTGTTCGTTGGAGTAAGGTTACGTGCACCGTCTTTCACATAAACAGCGATCTTCGGGGTAGTGCTTGAAGGGAAATTGCCTGAACCACCTATGATGTTGTTGCGGAACTGGAATTCGTTTGAAGCGATGTTGGCAGTGGTAGAACCATAAGCAGCCGAAGACTCATCGATCAGAAGACCGCAAGGGAAGCCCATGATCACGCTGTTAAGGAAGCTAAGGCTACTTCCACGACGGAAATGTACACCTGCAACATACTGGTCATTGAATGCAGTTGAAGTAGGGCTAACCAAAGGACCAACAAACGTAGCATTAGAAACTATGCCGGTGGTCATCTTGGCCAGATCAACCGGAATACCTGAGTAAGTACCTGCGAGATAGCTATCGCTCTCAATTGCCTTTGAACCACTCTGGTCAGCAGCATATGGGTCGCGAACAGCTACAACAAACTGCAGTTTGCCCTTATAACCATTGTCGAAATCATAGTCGTCATCCCACATGCCAATAGAAACGAGATGTTTTGCGTTCACTGTACCGCCAAAGAACTCGAAACCATCGTCTCCACCATAAGATACCTGAATGTGGTCTATTTGAGTACCCGCACCAACACCACAAAGTGTGAGACTGTTCACCTCATTGTTTGGAGAGAACGCGATACCGCCATACTCGATACGGACATAGTGCATTTCACCGCTGTTATCGTTAGGGTCTGTTCCACCGTAGAACGAACGAGGACCACCCTCTACCTGAGCCTGACCTGCAGTCCAGTTGGTTGGTGCGTTTCCGCAAAGAATTACACCACCCCAGTCACCGTAGTCGCGGCTACCGGCATCCTGGTTTGAGGTGAATACGATTGGGTTGCCTGCTGTACCCATAGCCATGATCTTAGCACCACGCTCAATAATAAGCGCACCCTTAGTATCCTTGTCGCCCCTTATGATCACTCCCGGATCAATGGTAAGCGTAGTGCCTGCAGTCACATACACATACCCTTTGAGTAGGTATTGCTGGTCACAGGTCCAACGCGTGTTAGTAGAAATACTGTCTTTCACTTCGACAGTAGAATAGGCGGATGCATTGCTGAGTGCTGCAAAGAGCAGGCCTGATAAGAGTAGAATCTTCTTCATGAGAATTTTTATTTTGTTGAGCGCAAAACTATCGGCCGCAGATTACCGGGTAGTTACCCTGCGATTAGGGAATTGTAACCAAAATCAGAATTTAATCTTAACACCAATGGTGTAATAACGGCCCGGATAGAAGGTTCTGAAATCTTTGTCGTTCTTGCTGCTGAATTCGTTATCGCGGTTCGAATCCTTCATAAACCACACGCGCGAATTGAGCATATTCTGCACACCGATATTGATGCCATAATGACGGAAAAACATCTTTGACAATGTGAAATCGAATGACTGGAACTGCATCTCTCCAAGGCTTTCGCCACCGGCATCGTTGGTGCCTATTGCATACATACGCGGACCTGATACATTGTACAACAACGAACCCTGGAATCCGTTCTCCTCGTTCTGATAGAACATACCGGCATTGACAATGTATGGCGACTGCCCTTGCAGGGGCGCATTTGTTATTGCTCCTTTCACCACCGACGTGTCTACTTCAAACCGGCTCTTCGCAAGTGTAAGGTTGCCAACAACCGTGAAATCACGGAAAACATTTGTGCCCAACAGATCATCAAGAGGCATCAGGTTCTTTCTGAGGTCTATCTCCAGACCATAACAGTATGCTTTGTCTGCATTAATGAATGTGAAAGTACGGTTGTCGCCGAAACTGCTGGAAGGAACAAGTACCTTCTGGATAGGATCTTTGAAAGACTTATAGAAGCCTCCTATCTGTATCATCTCTCCTGATGAAGGATACAACTCATATCTTATATCGTAGTTCTGGATCTGAGCCACCTTCAATGTATCGCCCTGATTGTTCACTTTGTTGCGGCTTGCCGTCGTTGGGAACATAGACCCTTTGTATCCAGCCAACTCATCAAAGTCGTAATAGAACACAGGTGCCCATTCCCTAAATTCTGGTCGGTTTAGTGTCTTCCCATAAGCAACACGGACAAGGCTCTTATCAGAGAAATTGTAACTGGCATTTACAGACGGCAGCAAAAATTTAGTTCTGATGGCCGGCTCTATTGTGTCGGTGTTCACAACCGCCTTTATAGACTGTATGTTGTCCTCATACCTTGCACCACCCAAAATGCTGATGTGTTCGCCCACAGGTGCCTTCACAGAAAGAAAGCCGGTAACGAGCTGGTTGGCTCCATCATATTCATCATAGAGGTTGGTGCTCTCTCCTATCTTGAATTTCTTGTCGCCGTCGACATTTGTGTCAGCGAATATCTCATTGATCGGAAGGTACTTTAGCGATTCACCTACCTTACCGGACTTCACTCCGTATCCTAGTTGCCTGATCTTGAACTTTCTTGTTTTAAGTTCCACGTAGTTACCAGCTGACAGGTCGAACGCATACTTGTCTGTCACCTTTATCTTTTGCGTGAACTGGTGATTGAAACTGTACGATCGCTCATTCAGTCTTGCATAAAAGCGTCCGCCATTTAAAATGTCCACACCTGTTGTGATCTGTGCCTTAAAGAACGAGTCTGTCTGTGTCGGATCCTTTACATATTTCACAACACGTCTGTTGGGCTGATTTTTCACCAGATCTGTAAGACCCGCCGTCCAGCTGTACTTTCGCGTGTCTGCTTTATTCTTGTGTGTACCTGTCAGCTGTCCTACATAGGTCTTCCTGTTCTCATAAGCCATAGAGTAGGCTTTCTCATCCTTGTCTGCAATATTCACCGTATCTCTTATCGTCTTACGAACAGTTACTGCTGTGTTCCCGATCTGGTTGTAAAGGTTCCTGAATTCAATTTTTGAATTTCCCACAGCAACTCCCAAATTCTCTACAGCACCTATTGAAACAGTGTTTGCCGAACGTTGGTCATCATAATTATAGACCTTGGCTATCGAGTCCCAGTCCTGACGCTGAATGTGAAAGTTCTGATAAGTATTTGAGTACGATGCTCCGGCAGTATTCCCTATCTTAACCTTGCCCAGCTTCACAACATTTGCAAGAGATAGAGCAGCACGCATGTCAGGATTTGCTTTCGTAGTGTTTACAACCCAGTCGTTGCCGAAAGCTTTTGACCACGCACCTATGTTTGCTTTATAATTTGGATCCTTTGTGGAAATGAAATCGGGAATCATACCCGGAATATTCCTGCTGCCATCGTCCTTCGCGTACCAGTCTGATTTTGATGGTGTATTGTAATTGAACAGCGTACCGGTAGTCAGGTCTCGATGCGAGGCCTGCATGCTGAAAGTGATCTTGTTGGCATCGGGTATAGATGTGGTATATACCTTCACCATTCCGCCGGCAAAATCACCGGGCAATTCGGGAGAAGGTGTCTTAGAGATCAACACACGGTCTATGAGTCCCGAAGGAATCATGTCAAACGAAAATGCTCTCTTGTCAGACTCACTGCTGGGGGTGGCAGCATCATTCAGAAATACGGTGTTGTATCGATCAGGCAGACCTCTGATGACTATGAAACGATCGTCCTGGATTGTTACGCCCGGTATCCGCTTTACTACATCGGCCGCGTTACGGTCCATTGTCTTTGATATCTGCGCTGCACTGGTGCCACTTACTACAGTGCTACTTGCTTTTATCTCGTTTATTACAGCATTCTCTGTGTTGGTGATGCGTGCTGACCTTACTTCTCCGCCCTTGAGCTCGTTCACTTCGGGCATCATCTTTATGTCAAGTGTAATATCGCCACCGGATGACACTGTGACTGTCTGCTTTGCTGTCTTGTATGTAGCGTAGGTAAACGTCACCTCATAAACACCGTTGGGCAGTGAAGTGACCTCATATTTTCCGTCAATGTCGGACACGGCCCCTTTTCCCGATGGCATTATAGATATCACAACTCCCGTCAACGGACCATCATTCCTTGAGTCCGTAATAGTTCCGCGCAGTGTTGCGGCGAATGTTGCATTTACGAAACACAATAATATCAGTAAGGGTAAAGATCTCAGCATTGCTTTTTGGCGACGAAAGTACCCTTGCAATGTTGAGAGCGTGTTACCGGCACATTACCATATGATGAGTGTGACGTTACGGAATTATTACCGCATTACTTGTCGGCAAAACCAATTCTTACGTGAGAGCCGTCACAGAATGGCTTATTTGCTGATGCTCCGCAACGGCAAAACGCTGTTACCTTGGTACGTGTTGTCTCGTTACCATTACTGTCCTTCACCGTAAGATTTCCATATACCATCAGCGGTCCGTTTTGCATCGCCTCAACGGTCGTGGTAGTGTGTGTTTCCATTCCGGCTGTACTTTCAACGCCCTCTACAATATAACTCAATGCGCCCGACGGGCATTTTGCTACCTGTTCTATTATGCGCGCCTCATCGGCACCATCCATATTCACCCATGGTTTCAGTCGGGGGTTAAAGACCTCAACAAGGCCCTTCCAACACTTTGTGGAATGGGTACATTGGTCTGGCTTCCAGATAACTGTGAGGTTCCCTTTCTTGTACTTCTTCGTGAAATGTTCCATGAAATAGTATTTGAGTAGACAATAAAGGTAGCTGATACAAATGGGATTTATCTATTTGAATCCGATCTCCATCGGCACTTCAAACAGCACCAGGTCACTATCAGTATTGGCAATAATATCGAAAGAGTCAGTATCACTTATTCCCATCGCGTCCCTGCGGTTCAATGTCTGGTCTTTGATATTGACAGATCCCGATATCACAAACACATAGGCACCATGTCCCCTGCTCTTCAGTGTATGCGATACTGTCGCACCGGTTTCCAATTCTGATCTGAATATCCTTGCATCCTGATGTATTTTCAATCCTTCCTCATTTCCTTCCATAGAGGATACCAACAGCTGCAATTTGTTTTTTCTTCCATCTTCGTCAAAGAAAGTCTGGTCGTATCGTGGCTGCACATTCCGCTTATCAGGAAAAATCCAAGTCTGTAACAGATTGACCTCCTCGTGGTGGTCGGGGTTGAATTCGCTGTGAAACACACCGGTTCCCGCGCTCATCACCTGCACCTCTCCGGGGTAAATGGTCTGCTGATGACCCATACTGTCTTTATGGGCCAACTCGCCGGAAAGAACTATGGTGATGATCTCCATGTTGTCGTGCGGATGTTTGCCAAAGCCCATGCCGCCCTTTACAATGTCGTCATTCAGCACCCTGAGCGCACCATAGTGTATGCGGGAGGGATCGTACCAACCGGCAAAACTGAATGAGTGCCGTGCGTTCAGCCATCCGTGATCGGCATGACCACGTTGGTCGGCGGGATGATATACTACTTTTGCCATAAAATTCTGTTTTCTGTTGTTAGATGTATATACATCTATTCAAACCGTGTGCCATAGGCCTATACAGACAAAGTTGCGGAAATATCGGCAGATAATCCGCATGCTATAGCCATCCGTGGCAACATGTCAGTTAAAGAGAATATAAAATGCCGCAACAACACGAGGTGTGTTTTTGTTTATCTTGCAGCAAAGAGTACGGGCGCTCATAGCCGCACAATACTCTGACCTGTTTACTAAACTTATTGTTATCAGCATGGCACAGACCATATTAGTCATTGACGATGAAAAAGCAATACGCAAAGCCCTGAATGAGATCCTGACATTTGAGGGTTTCACAGTAGATGAAGCTGCAGACGGCGCGGAAGGCGTGAAGAAGATACGAGAGAACAACTACGACTGCATTCTTTGCGACATAAAGATGCCCAAGATGGATGGCATGGAAGTATTGCAGATAGCAAAACAAGAGAAACCTGACATTCCATTTATCGTGATCTCGGGGCACGGAAGCATAGAGACGGCAGTAGACGCGGTGAAGAAAGGAGCCTATGACTACATCTCTAAACCACCCGATCTCAATCGTTTGCTCATCACGTTGCGCAACGCCATGGATAAAAAGCTGTTGGTTGCCGAGACAAAGCAACTGCGGAAACGTATCTCGCGCGGATTTGAAATGATTGGTGCCAGCGAGCCTATGATGCGCATCAATGAAACAATTGCAAAAGTAGCTCCTACCGATGCCCGCGTACTGATCACCGGCGAGAATGGCGTAGGTAAGGAACTGGTGGCAAGACGCATTCATGAACTCAGCAACCGCTCTTCCGGACCGATAGTTGAGGTGAACTGTGCTGCTATCCCATCAGAACTTATCGAAAGTGAGTTATTTGGTCACGAAAAAGGCTCATTTACATCTGCCATCAAACAAAGAATAGGGAAATTTGAGCAAGCCAATGGCGGCACTCTGTTCCTTGATGAAATAGGAGATATGCATCTGGATGCACAAGCAAAGATGTTACGGGCACTGCAAGAGGGCAAAATAACACGCGTGGGAGGCGAAAAGGAGATAAAAGTAGATGTGCGTGTACTTGCCGCCACCAACAAAGACCTTATGGCTGAAGTGGAAGCGAAACGTTTCCGGTTAGACCTTTATCACCGCTTGAGTGTCATACTCATTCCGGTACCGTCATTAAACGCGCGCAGAGACGATATACCGGCACTTATTGCTCACTTCATGCGCGACATAAGCGAGGAATACAAACAACCGCAAAAGGAAATTGACGCGGACGCCGTAGAGGCATTGAAACAACACAACTGGACCGGCAACATCAGGGAGCTGCGTAATGTTGTGGAACGCCTCATTATCCTCTCAGACAAAACAATCACGAAGAAAGACGTAGAACTGTACATCATCCGCTGATCTGCATCCGTTCAAAATCTTGAATGCCGCTCCTTTCGAGCGGCATTTTCTTTTGACAGTGTACGCCCAAAAAGAAAACCGCTGCAGATATCTGCAGC
>JACSRV010000221.1 GCA_014879545.1 Chitinophagaceae bacterium
ATTATCTTCATTAGAATATTTTATTTGAAAACATACTTCTTAAAGTAATCGAAGTTATGCAATTATTGCGGTGCGTAAAATAAGTACTTGAAACAAATGCTACAGGTCTATCTTCCCGTTTATCCATTCCGGGTCAAACTGTGTGTTGAACTTCCTGTAAAAATTGATGGCGGGTTCGTTCCACTCCAAAACCTGCCAGGTAACGCCATGAAATTTCCGTTCACGAGCTTCAGCAATCAGTGCATTCATCAGCAGAGCGCCTATGCCCTTGCCTCTTGCTTCCTCGGTCACCAGGATATCTTCAAGGTACATTCTTTGTCCTTTCCATGTTGAATAGCGTATGTAATAAAGCGCGAAGCCCTGCACCACACCATCTTCTTCTGCAACAAATGCCCACCATACAGGGTTGGTCCCGAAGCCACTTTCTACGAAATGCTCCATACTTACTGTTACCTCATCCGGAGCACGTTCGTAAACTGCAAGCTCTTTCACCAGTTCCATCATTCTCGGGCAATCGGCCTCCGTAGCTTTCCTTATGATAACATTCGCAGCCATTTGTTTAACTTTTTCTTGTGCAATACTAATTGGTTACCAACGTTATTCCAAGAACAAATGTTCACAGCAGTTAAGCAACGGATGTTGCATTGTTTGCTTCCCAATCTTGAGTTAAACCGCAGACAATAAAATACTACCTATACGAATTGTAGATAATTTTACTTCCATCTGCTCACCGGTGGCAGTTCCTTAAACACACACACGCAATGAATACACAAGGCGAAATATTATGGGTTGACGATGAGATCGAGTCGTTGAAGTCACAGATGCTTTTTCTCAAAAACAAGGGTTACAACGTCACGCCGCTGAGTAACGGATATGACGCGCTGGAGCTGCTTAAAGAACGTACGGTTGATGTAGTGTTGCTTGATGAGAGCATGCCCGGTCTTACAGGTCTGGAGACGCTCACACACATCAAGGAGCTTTATCCGTTGCTACCGGTGGTGATGATCACTAAGAATGAAGCAGAGAACATCATGGAAGATGCCTTGGGCGCTCAGATCACTGACTATCTCATAAAGCCGGTAAATCCCAATCAGGTCTTGCTTACACTCAAGAAGATTGTGGACGGTAAGAGGCTCGTTTCTGAGAAGACAACCATTGCTTACCAGCAGGACTTCAGAAATCTTTTCATGGCTCTTAGCAACAATCCCGATCACGAGGAATGGAAGGAACTGTATAAGCGCCTGGTATACTGGGAGCTGGAAATGGGCAAGAGTGACAGCACAGAAATGATGGATGTGCTTCAGACCCAGAAGACCGAGGCGAACACCGAGTTCTTCAAATACGTTTCGAAAAACTACACCGAGTGGATCAAAGACAGCAAGGGCACCGGCCCGCTTATGTCGCACAAGGTATTCGAAAAGCGAGTTGCCCCGCATTTGCAGCAGGGCAAACCTACGTTCCTTGTAGTGATAGACAACTTGCGTCTCGATCACTGGAAGGCATTCCAGCCTATTTTGTCCGACTCGTTCCGTGTGCTGGAAGATGACCTTTATTACAGCATTTTGCCCACGGCAACACAGTATTGCCGAAATGCTTTTTTCGCAGGCATGTTGCCGGCAGATATTGAAAAGCATTTTCCTTTGGAGTGGAAGAACGATGATGAGGATGGTGGCAAGAACCTTTACGAAGAGACCTTCCTGCGTAACCAGTTGAAGCACCTGAAGCTGGACAAGTTGAAAACACAGTACATTAAGATCACTAACAACGATAACGCCAAGGCGCTTGAGGACAGTATTCACAATTGCCTTAATAATGACCTCACAGTAATTGTGTACAATTTTGTGGACATGCTGTCGCATGCGCGCACCGAAATGGAGGTGCTGAAGGAACTGGCAGGAGATGAGATCTCGTACCGGTCACTGGTGGTCAGCTGGTTCGAACATTCACCGCTGCACCGCGCGTTGCGTAAGATCGCAGACAAGGGCATTCAGATATTACTTACCACCGACCACGGTAGTGTGCGCGTGAAGACGCCTAGCAAGTGTGTAGGAGACCGTAATACTACTACCAATCTGCGATACAAACATGGCCGCAATCTGCAGTACGAGTCGCGCGATGTGTTGGCGTTCCGCGACCCTAAACAGGCGGGGTTGCCGGTGCCAAACGTAAGTTCTTCTTTCATTTTTGCTAAGGGAGATGTGTTCCTGTGTTATCCCAATAACTACAACCATTACGTGAATTACTATAAGAGTACTTTCCAGCACGGAGGCGTATCTCTGGAAGAGGTGATAGTACCGATAGTGCGTTTGGAAAGCAAGTAAATACGGGTACAAAGTATTTCGGAGGTCGTGCACATGCGCGACCTCTTTTTTTGTACCCTTAATTTATTTTTTTACAAAGGTGTACAATGCATTGG
The DNA here is from genome assembly GCA_014879545.1 of Chitinophagaceae bacterium. Taxonomy (GTDB): domain Bacteria; phylum Bacteroidota; class Bacteroidia; order Chitinophagales; family Chitinophagaceae; genus Nemorincola. The sequence goes on from JACSRV010000221.1 coordinate 2,417, forward strand.
ATTCCTATGTATCTTTGTCTTAGGCAAAAAATAAGATACAGATGATCTTCTCTTCCGAATTGATAAAGGGTACTCTCAAAACCATAGTGCTGAAGCTGCTTTCAGACAACAAGAAGATGTATGGTTATGAGATAACACAACGTGTAAAGGACCTGACGGGAGACCGCATCCAACTTACGGAAGGCGCGCTCTACCCCACGCTTCACTCTCTTGAAGAAGAGGGCCTGGTGACCACCGAACTGGAGTACATGGGTAAGCGGGTGCGCAAATACTATAAGTTGAGTGCCAGCGGCAAGACACGGTCTAAAGAGCGCGTGAGTGAACTGGCCGAGTTCATGGAGACCATGAGGGTATTATTGGACATACAACCAAAGATCGCGTAAGAATGTACTGCCTCTCAGACGAACAAATTGATTACATCCTCAACGACATTAGACGTAATGGCGTTGAAATGGAGGACCTGCAGTTGAACCTCCTGGATCACATCTGTTGTATCATAGAGCAGGAGCTCAAAGAGGACGATGACTTTGAGCACTTCTATCAGCAAACTGTGCGGCGGTTCTACCGCAGCAATTTGCGGGAGATAGAAGAAGAGACCATCGATTTGTTAACTTTTAAAAACTACTATGCAATGAAAAAGGCGTTGATCGTTAGCGGGGCAAGCTCCGTGACCGCGTTTATTGCGGGTTCATTTTTCAAATTCATGTATTGGCCGGGTGCCAGCATATTGCTTACACTTGGTATTGTTTCGTTTAGTTTGTTGTTTTTGCCGTTATTGTTCATCCTGAAGTCGCGTGAGGTAAAGACCGTGAGCGATAAGTTTGTAATAGCCATCGGTATTCTGGTAGGAATTATGTTCAGCCTTGCCATTCTGTTCATCATGATGCATTGGCCCGGTGCCAACATTCTGCTATTTAGCGCAATTGGCGGTGCTGCTTTTGTGTTGTTGCCTGCCTATTTTTTTACCGGTATCAGACGGCCCGAGACCAAGCTCAACACTATTCTCATGTCCATCATTCTGGTAGGTATCATTGGGCTGCAGTTCACTATTGCTCGTTTGCGTCCTTCGCCGTTCGATAAGGTGGCAACAGCCAACTTTGTACAGAATGAAGCCTTACTTAAGGTGCTTGTGCAGGCGCAACCATCTGCCGCCGCTGCCAACATTTTCAAGACCTGCAACGAGCTGAAGGAGCTGCTTTTGCAACAGTCTATCGGTGCAGCAGCAATTCCAGCCGATTACGATGAGCGTAAACTATATCTGCACGACAGCAAATTGGGGAATGCATTCTTCGATAACGGCCCGGGTGTGCAGCTACTCACATCGTTGAAGGAACAGGCGAAGCTGTTCAACAGCGGTGCTCACGATGGTGTAATGGTCATAGGAGCAGGGATGCCGGCTCTTGTAGCCGATCCGCAGAGAGTGGTGCATAACTACGGTTGCATCTCGCTACTGAACAGTATAGAGCAATTGCAGATTTATGTAGCCGTTGCCGATGCCAAAAACACAACCGCGGCGAAATAGATGAATGAATAGCAGGGGGATGACCGGAAGGTTGTTCCCCTGTTACCTTTTTTTGTAAATAGGAACTGTAGAACAGGGCTCCCCATACATCAGCGACTTTACAACCGGTCGCAGGTGGGCGGTCACAGCGAGGTAGGCAGCATCGGGTATGGCCACATCGCCGCAACCCTTTATTACAACACGTTTATCAATGTATTCGTCCAGCGCAATGGAATTAATGCGATCGCAGAGCAGTTTTTTGGTCAGCTCTTCTTCAGTGCCAAAGAACACCGAAGCGGCAACCGGCTCCAAATAGGTAGCCGCCAACATATAGGCCCAAACCGGCACAATGGCATCCGCGCTGCACAGCACTGCCACATTCTTGCCGGCATATTGCTGCCAGTCGTCATTCTGGAGTGCGGCACGATAGTCTTTTTCCTTCAGGATCATCTCCATATATAGGAATGGCTTCAGGTCAAATATTGTGATCGGATCGGGCAGGTAGGGTGCCAGATCCAGAGTTATGAGGCCGCTTTCAGCTACTTTGTTGACAATTGGTTCCATTTGTTTGCTTGGCGGAAGCGAGACATTAGCGTCACCTCCCGTTTCCAGGTGCAAATTTAGCACATTTGCGGGTGGGGCCGCAAAACATTGGTCTATAGCTGGTTCACTGATAGTTATGTGTCTTCTATCGCATGAGCGTCACGTTGCCCTGATGATGCTCTTTCTGGCCATCTTTGAATACCGCGTCTATGGTATAGACATAAACGCCTTCGGGTTGCTGTACACCGTTCAGCTTGCCATCCCATCCCGAGCCCAATATGTTCTGAGATTCAAAAATGATCTGCCCCCAGCGGTTGTAGACATACATTTTGAATTCAATAAGGCCACGGCTTAGCAGCGTACGTGGGAAGAAGTAGTCATTTATGCCATCGCCATTTGGTGTAAAGATATTGGGGATGCTAACATAACAGTCGTTCTCTACGTTTACGGAATCGGTAGAAGCGCAGTTGTTCTGAGTAACTGTCACATAGTAAACGCCCGGAGTGGTGACCTGAATGGTTCGGGTCTTCTCACCGGTGTTCCATAGCCATGTTGCGGCAGGATTGTTGAAGTTAGACTTGTCAGACAAAGTGATTGCATTACTGCCTTTGCAGATGGAAGTGTCTGCGCCAAGATAGACCGGTGGTATTGGTATCGTAGTAATTGTGCGTGTTTTCTTTACGTCGGGACATGCACGGTAGTAGGCGTTAAGGGTAACCAGATACTGTCCGCCTGTAGAACCAAACGAATGATAGACAGGGTTGATATTGCGAAGGCTGTCGCCGGTGTCGCCGAAAGTCCATGTATAGCCGGTATTACCGCCTTCAGCAAAAAGGCCCGTAAGCGTAATGTACTTGCCAGCACAGAACACGGAGTCTGTGACATCAATAGCAATTCCGCTGATGGTGTCCACCTCTACCGATCTGTATGCGGTATCATAGCACGGAATGTTGTTTCGCGCAATAAGCCTTATGTTGTATTTGCCTGTTATGTTATAAGTGTTTACCGGGTCGGAGATAGTGGATGTTGCTCCATTACCAAACGTCCAGCTATAGTTTGTAGCGCCCGTTGAAGTGTTCGTAAAGGTAACGCTCTCGTTCTGGCATAATATTGCCGGAGAAAGGTTGAAATCTGCATTGATGGGATGACCTATTTTGAACGTCATCTTCATACTATCATAGCAGAAATGGTTGGTAGCCAACAACCGAACAGTGAAGGTGCCCGTGTCGTACACGTGGTAAGGATTGGTGGCGGTATCAGTTACCCCATCGCCAAAGTCCCAAACATAGTACAAGGAGCCTGCGGAGGTTGAATGGTTGTGGAAGAAAACGGTATCACCGTTGCAGCCAAGCCTGAAGGTGGTATCGAAGTTGGCAGCAAGTGGAGGATCAGTAATCGTGGCAGTACCCAGAATGTTGGTGACACAGTTGCCTATCTTCACAGAGAAACCTGAATACACGCCTGCGCACAGCCCCGGCAGGAAGATGGTACTATCTCCGTATGCGGTGGTGATGATGCGCGGCTGAGGAACCCCATTCAGCAGGTAGCTGATGGTATCAGACGAGAATGGGATGACCTGTTTCAAACGGATTGTTCCATCGCATTTTCCACATTCTGTAGGATTTGTTAAAGTCACGATACTACCGGCAGGAGGTGCAGGGCCGAACAAAGATATGGGGCCGCCCGGAGGAGTAGCACAGGTGCCATATGAAGCAATGATATTGCTATACACCCCTTCGCATAAGAATGGAAGGGTGAAACTGCCGGAAGGATTGGTAGTGCCCGAAATCGGTGGCTGGGGTGTTCCATTGAACGAATAGGTAAAAGTGCAGCCGTGACTCGGGTATAGCCCGTTTATGATAAGCGCACCATCGCATGCACCGCATATGGATTGCGGAACAGGAGTGACGGTTAGGCTGATAGGCGGATCTGTAAGTACCACAGGTCCGGCCGGTAATGACGCGCAGGTTCCTTGTCGGCCCACGAAATTGCTGTAAGTGCCGGCACAAAGGCCGCTGATGGTAACAGTTCCTGCGGCAGAGGCTGTTGCGTAAACCGGTGGTTGCGGTACACCGCCGAGCTCGTAAGTGATGGTGTCGGCAAGGCCGGGTGTGAATCCGGCAACTGTAATTGAACCGTCACAAAGATTGCACCTTGACGGATTGGTTGAAGTAAGTGTGATCGTGAATACGGGAGCCGGTGTTACTGTATAGTATCCGAATGAAGTATCTGCACAGCCAAGAGCACCAGCCCGGTAGGTGGTTGTGGTGGTGGGGCATACTGTTTGTGTGATGCCTGTACCCAGGTATGCACCCGTGGTGGAATTGTACCAATGTATGGGAGAGGAAGAATAAGGAATTGGTGCATAAGGTATAGAAGCAACGCTGTATGCAGTTCCGGTAGCATTGGGGGTGAAGCGCCAAGCCTCATTGGTGCAAGTATAAACCGATGGGAAGTCGCGGCCGGGAGCAACTGTTGCTGCAGTGCCCGTAGCATTTTGAACGCCTATGATAGCCCTTCCGCTGTTCCATGTAGCACACACAGGCTTGGTGGCAATGTGGCACTCAATGATGTTGGTGGTTTCGTAAAGAATGATCTGGGTACTGGTGATCTGTGTGGTGCACGAGAACATGCGGTCGTTACAAAATGTAACGATGTACTTCCTGAAGGGGGCTATGCCGGTCAGCGAGTAGGTGATGGTGCCTCCATCCGGCACCGAAATGTCAATATCACACCACGGACCGCAAATGTTGTTAAACTTACTTGGATTGCCCAGCAGAACAGCTGTGATAGGCCACGGGTCATAGGCGCCGGCCAGTGTGAGGTCGAAACAGACTGTGCCGTTCGGTCCAATCACTACATCGGTGTATGGTGTCCCGTAGTAATTGAAGGTAAATCCGATAGGGAGTACACCTGAGTACACGTCGTCAATAGATATGCCGGTATTTGTAGGAGAGTCTCCCACGAGATGGGCGGTTAGAACCGTGCATGGAGTAGTGCAGCTTAGTGAGTCGCTGCTGGTTATGGTGACTTGTGCAACCGATCTTTCTACACGAAGAATAATCAGGAAAAGCAATGCAAGTGAAAGTATCTTTTGTCTCATTTTCTTTTGATCTTGACCAAATCTTAAGGTGCGAAATAGTCCCGCGAAGCAGCAACAATACTCGTAAAATTACGGATTTTGTGACTCTTTTACCTCCTATAAAAGACGGGTTGCACCTCCTGAAGGTTGGTCAGGCGCCATAATTGTCCATTGTCGAATTGCCAGGCAATTGCTTACGCATTGATAAACAGAATGTTATCATTTTGATCGCTTCCTTGTGGTGTACTTCGACACTCCTGCAGATTGCTGAAACTTTAGTTACTTTACAACTGTAACCATGCAAGCAATGATCAGCATTCGCAACATAGTGAAGCAATATGCCGGCTACAGGGCCCTCAGCGATGTGAGCCTTGAAGTAGAGACCGGCACCGTCTTCGGGTTGCTGGGACCCAATGGTGCCGGCAAGACATCCCTCATACGCATCATCAACCAGATAACCGCCCCCGACTCAGGCGAGGTATACTTCAACGGAGAGCGGCTGGGTCGCCATCATGTGGAGCGCATAGGGTACATGCCCGAGGAGCGCGGTCTGTATAAGAAAATGGAGATAGGCGAGCAGATATTGTATCTGGCACAGCTGAAGGGTTTGAGCCGTTCAGAGGCCATCCGACGCACGAAATACTGGTTCGAGAAGCTGGAGATACAGGCCTGGTGGAACAAGAAGATAGAAGAATTATCTAAAGGCATGCAGCAGAAGGCACAGTTTGTGGCCACAGTGCTGCACGAGCCTGACCTGCTTATCCTGGACGAGCCGTTCTCGGGTTTCGACCCGGTGAATGCCGAGATCATCAAAAACGAGATCCTGGAACTGAACCGCAAGGGTGCTACCATCATCTTCTCCACCCACCGTATGGAGTCGGTGGAAGAGTTGTGCGACTCTATTGCCTTGCTGAACAAGTCGCACAAGCTGCTGGATGGCAAGGTGCGGCAGATCAAGGATTCCTTCCGCAATGGTACGTACACGCTGGAATATGAAGGCGCGCGCGTGAATGCCGGCGCTGATGCCCCATTTGACGTGGTGAGCGAGGAAACGCCCGACAGCCGTCACCGACTGACGCTGCAGATGAAGCCCGGTACCGCCCCCAACGATGCCCTGCGTTACATGTTGCCGTTGGCCGCCATTACTCATTTTGAAGAGAAGGTGCCAACTATGAATGAGATCTTTATCAGTACTGTAAACAAAATGTCCGGCCATGAATAAGATACTGCTCATTATAGAACGCGAGTATATGTCGCGTGTGAAGAAGAAGTCATTCATTGTACTCACCATATTGGTGCCGCTGCTGTTCATAGGCATGTTTGCGTTCATAGGTTACCTGGCCGTGAAAGGCGATGAATTGGGCGATGAAAAGCGGGTGCAGGTGATAGACGAAACAGGTTCCTTCACCGGCAAGCTGCAGAACACTTCTTCCATCACCTATGTATACACCCAGGACAGGTTTGCCGATGCCCGCAATACTTTCCGCGACAAGGGCTACAACTTCCTGTTGCACATTCCGCCTGAGTCTTCGCCGGCACCTGTGGAGTTGCTGAGCGATAAGAAGCCCAGCGCCACCACCATTGAGGCCATAGAAAGCGGGCTCAGCCACATAGCCGAAGCCGAACGCCTGCGTGCCGCCGGTATAGACACCGCTGTGCTGGCAAAGGCACAGAAGCGCATAGACATCAAAGCCAAGCAGATAACCGAGGCAGGCGAGAAGGACGCGCAGACGTATACGGCCTATGCTGTGGGCTTCCTTTCGGCGTTCCTCATTTACATGTGCCTGTTTATTTATGGTACACAGGTAATGAGGGGCGTTATAGAGGAGAAGGTGAGCCGCATTGTAGAGGTCATCATCTCGTCGGTGAGGCCGTTTCAGCTGATGCTGGGCAAGATCATAGGTGTGGGCCTGGTGGGTCTTACCCAGTTTGTGCTGTGGATAGTGATATCGGTGGTGCTGAGCATGGCGGGCGGCACCTTTATGGCCGGCAAAGCCAAACACCGCATGGAGCAGACCATGCCCGCAAAAGCACAGGAGCAGATGCAACAAGTGCAGCAAATGCAGACCCCCGATAACAGCATGGCCCAGATCATGGAGTCTATAGAGAGCATACCGGTGGTGTATACCCTCAGTTGTTTCCTGTTTTACTTCCTGTTTGGCTATCTGCTGTACAGTGCCATATTTGCTGCAGTGGGCTCGGCCGTGGACAATGAGACCGAGACCCAACAGTTTATGCTGCCCATAACGCTGCCTATCATCTTTACGTTTGCCTTGGCGCAGAGCTTTATCATCAACAATCCGGATAGCAGCCTGTCTGTTTGGTTGTCTATGATACCGTTCACGTCGCCTATAGCCATGATGATACGCATTCCGTTCGGGGTGCCGGCATGGCAGCTGGCACTGTCTATGCTGCTGCTTGTGCTGGGGTTTGTGGGTACTACGTGGGTTGCATCGCGCATATACAGGGTTGGTATTCTTATGTATGGTAAAAAAGCCAGTTACAAGGAGCTGGCCAAGTGGTTTATGTATCGGGATTAACGGTAAATGACGTTGCCATATATTACAAATATGCTATGCAAAATGAATTTTGCCGTCAAATAATTTGTTACTTCAGATATTTACTCTACATTTGCACTCCCTTGCGAAAGGGTAATAAATTTATACAGTTATGAAACGTACATATCAACCGTCACGTCGCAGCCGCAAATCAGTTCACGGATTCCGCAAGCGTATGGAATCTGCAAATGGCCGTAAAGTACTGGCATCTCGCCGTGCTAAAGGTCGCCATAAGCTCACTGTATCTGACGAGCGTCGCCTGAAGTAATCTTTACTTTCAAAAACATTTCGCCATCCGTCATACTTTTAAAAGATATGAGCGGCTCAAGCGCGAGCAGCATATTAACACGCTTTTCCGTTTCGGGAAAGCGTTTTCTGTTTTTCCCATACGCCTCGTGTACCACCTTGCGCCCGTGGCCCCGCCCCGCCCCGATGC
>JACSRV010000195.1 GCA_014879545.1 Chitinophagaceae bacterium
ACGGCAACTACATGGCCGCCTAAGCCCGAGAGATCGATAGTGGCAGTGGCCCAGTCGCGATATTGAACCGGTTGACTCACCGTTGCTGCCGGCACACATGTAGCACATGCTGAATTGGTGATGAAGCCCGGCAAAACACCACCTGCGGTGTAGGTGTGGTGTGCGCCTGTGAGTGGTGCCCAGCCGGCTGTTGTGTCGAAAGCGTTTGTCTCGAAACGGGGCTGCATGGATGGGGCGTGGCTGGGATTCTGGAATACAATAGCGTAGTGGTACAGTAGTGCGTAGCTGGCTGTGCCGGTGGGTACTGTGACATAATATCTGGCTTTTTCGGCCTGGGCGCCGTTTACAAGGTCGCCGATGCGTAGTGATTGTGTGCCACCCGCCGGGCAAACGATGGGGAAGCCGCCATATTGGTCGGTGGCAGACGCGCCGGCTGAGCAGCCTACAAGGCCGGATGCAGATGTGAGCGTGTGCCGGCAGGAAATAGGCGCTGTGGGTGTAGTAGCCACCAATGGGCAGCAGGTGCCTACGTAGTAGGACCAAGCGCTGAGGCCGGTCTCAAAGTCGATGCCGGGAGGGCAGGGGACGGTGTCGGCTTGTGCACTCGCCAGGGTGCCGCTTATCAGAAAGATGATAAGCAAAGAAGCGAATCGGAGTTTTTTCATTGGGTATATTTTTACGGATAGTTAATATATAGACGTGTGGCAGCTGCGGAAAGTTGGGATTTGGTAGATTATTTATAAAAAAGCAGCCACCCGGAAGGTGGCTGCCTGAAAATGAATAGAGGGGCTACGATTAGTTGCCCAAGTAAGTCTTCAACAATTGGCAACGGCTGGCGGTGCGCAGTTTTGTAATGGCTTTATCTTTTATCTGGCGAACGCGCTCGCGGGTGAGAGAGAACTTCTCGCCAATGTCTTCCAAACTCATGGGGTTGGCCACGCCGATACCGAAGTATAACTTGATGACATCGCGTTGGCGGTCGGTGAGTGTGCTGAGTGAGCGTTCGATCTCACAACGAAGCGATTCGCTGTGGTACAGTTCTGCATCGGCTGAGTCGGAGTTAGGATTCTCGAGAATGTCGAGTAGTGTATTGTCTTCACTGTCGACAAACGGCGCATCAACAGACACGTGCCGGGCAGCCACACCCAAGGTTGTTTCCACCTCTTCGGTGCCTATGTCCAGCAATTCGGCGAGCTCCTCGGTAGATGGTTCGCGTTCGTATTCCTGTTCCAGTTGAGAATATGCTTTGCTGATCTTGTTGGAAAGGCCCACCTTGTTCAGCGGCAGGCGAACGATACGGGATTGTTCGGCCAATGCCTGGAGTATTGACTGACGGATCCACCAAACGGCATAGGAGATGAATTTGAAGCCGCGCGTCTCGTCGAAACGCTGTGCCGCTTTAATGAGGCCCAGATTGCCTTCGTTTATAAGGTCGCTCAATGAAAGGCCCTGATTCTGATATTGTTTTGCAACGGAAACCACAAAGCGCAAGTTGGCTTTAGTGAGTTTTTCCAAAGCATATTGGTCGCCCTGTTTAATCCTGATAGCCAGTTGTACTTCTTCTTCCGGGGTTATCAGATCAACTTTTCCAATCTCCTGCAGGTATTTCTCGAGGGATTGACTTTCGCGGTTCGTAATTGATTTGGTGATCTTTAGCTGACGCATCGACATAAGCAATGAATTGAGGGGTGTGAAAAAATTAACTCAAAACTAATGGCATCAATAAAAGTTGACATTATATCACAAAGCTAAGGTTCTGAACAATGCAACCCAAAAAAAATTATGATTGTATTAACATGAGAAAAAGTGTGTAAAAGCAGGCATTTGAAGAAAAAAGTTGAAACAATGCCGAATAATATTTTGTTTGTAACGGCATTTTTTTATTATTGCACCCTAACAGATCAACAAGCGATAGTACGACAATGAGTAAAAAAAAGATAATGTACTCTGTGGAGTTCCCGATACGATGCTCTCCTACTATTTTATATGAGTTTTTGTCGACCCCGGTGGGTTTGCAAGAGTGGTTTGCTGACAAAGTGGATCAGCGGGACACGCAGTTTTACTTTACGTGGAACGGCAGCACAGATACGGCTCATATGGTGGAACACGTGGACAACGAGTTCATAAGGTATAAATGGGACCATATGGCCAAGGACGAGTTCTTTGAATTCAGCATTGAGCAGAGTCCGGTTACAAACGAGACAATATTGCGTATCACAGATTTTGCGGACAAAGCCGATATTAAAGATCAGGAGCGTTTGTGGAATTCTCAGGTACACGACCTGAAGCATCGCATAGGGGCCGCTTAAGGCGTTCCCGGTCGTGATAAACTATTTAAGAGCTTGCTTCTCGATGAGAGATGCAGGCTTTTCTTTTGAAATAAAACGTTAATCGTACCCACGAATCGTCGGCATCAGCCGATGTTTTGTGTAGGTTTGCAGCCTCAACCGAATACAGATTGATAAAAAAGCTGGATCTATTACTTATCAGGAGCTTCATCGGGCCGTTCATTGTAACGTTCTTCGTGTCGCTTTTTGTGTTGGTGATGCAGTTTTTCTGGCTGTATATGGATGAGATGATAGGCAAGGGGGTAGGGGTTTTGCTTCTGGTGGAGTTGTTGGTGTACATGTCGGCCGCTCTAATTCCTTTGGCCTTGCCGCTCTCGGTGTTGCTGTCATCTATTATGACTTTTGGCAATTTGGGGGAGAATTTTGAGTTGGTTGCCATCAAGTCATCTGGCATATCATTGTTGCGGTTCATGCAGCCGCTGGTGATCTTTGTATTTTTTATATCCTGTATGGCGTTTGTGTTCGCTAATAACGTGATACCTGTCGCCAATCTGAAAGCACTCTCACTTTTGTATGATGTGCGTAACAAGAAGCCGACATTGAGTATAAGGCCTGAGCAGTTCAATAATGATATACAGGGCTATTCGATAAGAGTGGGCAGTAAGAGCGAAGACGGCAAGACCATATACGATGTTGTGATCTATGACCATACGGACATGGTTGGGAACAACAAGGTGGTGATGGCAAGGGAGGGGCAAATGCTGGCCTCAGACGACAAACAATCGCTGATCTTTCGGTTAAAAGATGGGTGGCAGTACCATGAGGGTTATGAGAATGGAAACCATAACTACACTCAGGTGCGTATGCACTTTGACGAATGGGATAAGGTTTTCGATCTGTCGGGTATGAAGTTCACCCGCTCAAACGAAGATATGTTCCGGAATGCCAACCAGATGATGAATGTGGCGCAACTTGCGGAGAGCATAGACAGCCTGAAGCGTCAGAAGTCGCGTTCGGCCGCCACCATCGGGTCCTACCTGGCACCGTATGTAACATTACAGTCGGGAAATAAAGAGCGGGAGGTTGTTACCCATGGTTTGAAAGCCGGAAAGTATGTGGCCAGAAAGTATGATAGTTCGTTTGTGGAGTTGGTGCCCGCAAGTGACCGAACAGCGTTGGCGCAATCGCTTGCGAATAATGTGCGCAACCTGAAGTCGCTCATAGATGTGATGGCCCTTGACAACAAGATACAGACAGAAAATTACATGAAGTACGAGATAGAACTCCATAGGAAGTTCACGTTGTCGTTTGCGTGTCTGTTGTTGTTTCTGATAGGAGCACCGCTGGGCGCTATTATCCGCAAAGGGGGGCTGGGTATGCCAATGGTAGTAGCAGTTGTTTTCTTCGTGATCTTTCACATCCTGAATATATCCGGCGAAAAACTTGCGAAGTCTGAGGCGGTAGCGCCGTGGCTGGGCATGTGGATGGCATCATTCATTTTGATGCCGTTGGCTATTTGGCTGGTGTTTTCTGTGCGTCGTGATTCACGGTTGTTTGCGAAAGAGTGGTACCTGATGATGCTCAGATCGTTTAACGGCTTCCTGAAAATAAAGCCTGCACAAAACCGGTAAGCGTGAAAGAGCTGAAAGCCCATCCATACAATCCGTTTTTTCTTGTCCCATTCGCAGTCTGGTTGGTGGTTGGTCCGGTGTTGCATTTTATGTACGGGAAAGTGGCAATGTTCACATACATAAACGGGAATTACTCACCTATACTGAATGAGGTGATGTATTACGTGACCTATATGGGTACGTCAGGGTTTATCATTCCAGTATTGTTGCTGCCAATGATGGGTAGGGAGAGAAGGTCCAAGCAGTATTTCTTACTTGCATTGACGTGTACAATGGTGCCATTTCTTTTGCTGCATGCGCTGAAGCACTATTTTGACATGCCGCGCCCGATGCATTTTTTTGAGCATACCAAGTGGGTGCACATTCTGCCTCATTGGGAACGTCTATTCGAGCAGAGTTTTCCGTCGGGACATAGTGAGGGTGCATTCGCCTTGTTTTGCTTTTTGGCCATGATCTTACCCTACAGATTCCGCTGGGTGGGAACAATATTGTTTGTCTTAGCAATGGCAGTCGGGTACTCTCGCGTGTACCTTACCGCTCACTTTGTAGAAGACGTGTATGCGGGCAGCGTTGTGGGTGTATTCGGGACCCTGGTAGCTTACGCAGCGATGGAAAGGTATAACAGCTCCCGCCCGCTTAATTGAAGTCAAATATCCTCCAGCGTTACTTGGCGTACTGTTTCACTATTTCCTTCATTTCGTTGAGTTTCATCAGTGCCTGCACGGGGGTGAGTGTGTTGATGTCGGTCTCTTCCAGCAGCTGCTGTATGCGACGAATATCATCAGTAACTCCGTCAAAAATATTCAGCTGAAAGTTAGGGGCAGGTTTAATGTTCTTAACCTTTTGCTGAATTGTTTCGGCGTTGCCCGTGCCTGTATGTTTTTCTTCCAATTGCGCCAATATCTCATTGGCGCGGTCTAGGAGTTTTGGTGGCATGCCTGCCATACGCGCCACCTGGATACCGAAACTGTGACGGCTGCCGCCCGGTGCCAGCTTTCGCAGGAAAATGACCTTGTTGCCGGTCTCTTTGTGAGTGATATGGTAATTGCGTACGCGAGGCAGTTGTTTCTCCAGCTCGTTGATCTCGTGATAGTGGGTAGCGAATAGCGTCTTTGGCCTTGCCGGGCTATTGTGCAGGTATTCAACAATGCTCCACGCCAGGGATATACCGTCATAGGTGCTTGTGCCCCGACCGATCTCATCCAGCAATACCAGGCTGCGTTCGCTCAGGTTGTTGATAATGCTGGCGGTTTCGTTCATCTCTACCATGAACGTACTTTCGCCCCCGCTGAGGTTGTCGGACGCGCCGACGCGGGTGAATATTTTGTCTGTGAGGCCAATGGTAGCTGCTGCTGCCGGCACAAAGCTGCCCATGTGTGCCATAAGGGTAATGATGGCAGTTTGGCGCAACAATGCACTCTTACCGCTCATGTTTGGGCCTGTGAGGATGATGGCCTGTTGTTCCGTCTTATCAAGGCGGATATCGTTGGTTATGTAGCTTTCGCCCGGTGGTAATCGTTGCTCTATAACGGGGTGGCGACCTTCGCGGATGTCGAGGATAGGGTCGCTGACGAGTTGGGGACGATGGTAGCCGTATTGTTTGGCGTTGTATGCGAAACACAACAGACAATCGAGTTGCGCAGTAATATTCGCATTGTGTTGTATGGGGGCGATGTATGGTTCAATGGCGGCCAGTAGTTTCTGGTACAGGTCCATTTCTATGGCCAGTATCCGGTCTTCGGCGCCCAGTATCTTCTCTTCGTACTCCTTTAGTTCGGGGGTGATGTACCGTTCGGCGTTTGCAAGCGTTTGCTTACGAATCCAGTCTTGCGGCACCTTGTCTTTGTGCGAGTTCGTTACTTCGAGATAGTATCCGAAGACATTGTTGTAGGATATCTTGAGGGATGATATGCCCGTGCGCTGCGATTCCTGCTGTTGGATCTGGAGCAGGTAGTCTTTGCCGCTGCGTGATATGGTGCGCAAATGGTCTAATTCTTCAGATACACCTTCTCTTATCATTCCTCCTTTTGCCGCAATGGCAGGAGCGTCTTCGCTGATTGTCTCAATGATCTTTCTTCTGATCTCTTCCAGCGGTTGCATAGGTTCGGCCATAGCCTGCAAGGCGTCGTTTTCTGAAGCAAGGCAAATCTCGCGCGACTGCTGCATGAAGTGGAGGCTTCGGGCAAGTTGTAATACCTCGCGTGGGTTTGCTTTCTTCAGCGGTATCTTGCCCACAAGGCGCTCCACATCGCCGGTCTGCTTTACCAGATTGGTGAGGGAAATATTCAGGTCCTGATCGAGCAAAAAGAGGCTGACGAGGTCGAGTCGCTGATCTATGCGGTGCATGTCGTAGAGCGGGAAAATCATCCAGCGCTTCATGAGGCGTGCGCCCATTGGTGTGTGGGTATGGTCTATGGCTTGCAACAGGTTGCTGCCCTGTTCGTAGGTGCTGTTAATGAGTTCCAGATTCCTGATAGTGAATCGGTCCATCCACAGGAAGTCGGTGGCCGTTATGCGCTGCAGTGTATTCAGGTGCTGAAGGTTGGCGTGTTCTGTGTCTTTGAGGTAGTGTATGGCTACGCCGCATGCAGTTATGGCTGCTTTCATGTCCTCGATGCCATATCCTTTCAGCGATTGCGTTTGAAAGTGTTGCAAAAGCAGTTCGTAGGCATATTGCTCGCGGAATATCCATTCGTCGAGCTGGAAAGTATAAACGCGTGTGTCGAACTGTTCGCGGAAACGTTTGCCCTGAGATTTGGACAGGATCACTTCCGATGGCTGGAAGCTCTGCATGAGCTTGTCCATGTACTCGATATTCCCTTCAGCGGTATAGAACTCGCCGGTGGTGATGTCGAGGAAGGCAATTCCACACAATGGGTCTGCGAGGTGCAGGACTGCAAGGAAGTTGTTCGTTCGGTTTTCCAGAAGTTTGTCGCTGGTGGCTACGCCCGGTGTTACCAGTTCTGTAACTCCGCGTTTTACAATACCCTTCGTAAGTTTCGGGTCTTCCAGTTGGTCGCAAATAGCCACACGATATCCCGCTTTCACCAGTTTGTGCAGGTATGTTTCCAGAGAGTGGTGCGGGAAGCCGGCGAGGTCAACGGAGGACGCGGCCCCATTGGAACGTTTGGTAAGTGTGATACCCAACACGCGCGAAGCTATGTGCGCGTCTTCACTGAACGTTTCGTAAAAATCGCCTACGCGAAAAAGTAACACAGCATCGGGGTATCGGGACTTGATCTCCTTGTGCTGCTTCATTAAGGGCGTTTCCGCTACTTCTTTTTTTGCCACATCGCAAATTTACCTTTTGCGGGGCGCAATAGCTACTTGAAAGTGGCGCATGTTGGGTATGTGTGGATAAGTGCGGCGGATCAGGCCCCGGCGTTTGCAGTGTTGCGTTTGCTGTGGCTCAGCAGGAACAACGCGCCGGTGATTATGAACGGCACTGTGATGATGAGGACGACCAGCAAGCTTTGCGCAACAGAAAAGTGGTTCCTTCCGTGGTTGAGCATATAGACAAGCGGGCTGAATATGAGGCCGATGGTTATGAATGCGATACCGCCGATCTTTTCCCGTTTCCAGGCCAGGGCCAGCAGCGCTAGAAGCAGGAAGGAAGGGGTGAGGTGTTGTGCGAAATGCAGGAGTTGGGTAGTTAATGGTTGGCGGGCTTCGAATGAGTCGAGCGCAAACATGCTGATAAAGCCGATGGCGACGAGGCCGAGGATACGTGGTGCCCAATAGAGCAATGATCTTTTTGTGTTCATAACTTGTTTTGTTTTTACAGTGCAAGATTACATACACGTTGTTTGCCCGGAATTGACAATTATCAAAATCTCGTTTCCTGTTGCAATTGCTTTGAAGTTTTGGTGCTGCCGTCGTGGCTCCAGCCGGGAGGGTTGAATACGTATCTTAATTTCGTGATCAGCGATACAGGTTTGCTCAGGTCCTTTGCCAGTGCTTCCCACTCATGGGTGACGATGCGGATGGGGTGGTGTGGCTGATCGATAGGCTTGGTGATGCCGTAATGAGGTTTTTCTTCGGGGAGCTCGGGTGAGTAGGTGCCGAAAAGGCGGTCCCAAATAATGAACACCATTCCCATGTTCTTATCCAGGTAAGGAATGTTGCTGGCATGATGCACCCGGTGTAATCCGGGAGTGACGAAAATGTACTCGACCCAGGCGGGGGCTTTTTTGATGAATTGGGTGTGAACGAGAATACCGTAGACCTGGGTGATCGAGTACATAAAGATGATATCTGACGGGTGAAAGCCCAGTAGTACCAGCGGGATGAAGTAAAAATATTTATAAACAGGCATGAACACCGACGACCTGAATCCGGTGGACAGATTGTATTCGGGGCTGGAATGGTGGGTGACATGTACCGCCCAGAACAGCCGGCAGTTATGGTCGACAAAATGTTCGAGCCAGAACATGAAATCTTCGCCAAGCAACAAAAGTGCCCAATACATTACGGGAGGGAGGTGCAGGTCTATCCTGTATTTGTAGAAGAAGTAAAGAACTGAAAGGCCGATAAGAAAACGCAATAGAAGATCGATGCCTACATTTAGCAGATTGAGGTAGATATTGACAAGCGATTCTTTTAGCGAATAGAACCCCAGATTTCTGAAATTTGAAAGGATGATCTCGAGCGGAATGAAAACCGCGTAGACGGGTATGGAGAAAAGTGTAAATATCCTTTGTTGCAGTTCGTTCATTCGTCTTTAGTTAAAACTGCAAACTCATGCACAGGGCATGAGTTTGCATGAATAGAGTGTGGTATAACGTGGGAGGAATTATACCGTCATGATATCTTTTTCCTTCTCTTTGCAGTGTTGGTCCACCACCAAGATGTTCTTGTCGGTGATGCCCTGTATCCTTGTCTCTGCGTCTTTGGCTATGTCTTCGCTCAGGCCGTCTTTCTGCAGTTTTTTTACCTGCTCAATACTGTCGCGGCGCAGATTGCGCACAGCGATCTTGGCTTGTTCGCCTTCGCCATATACACGTTTCACCAGTTCTTTACGACGTTCTTCGGTAAGTGGTGGCAGGAAAAGGCGGATATAATTGCCGTCATTTTGCGGGTTAAGACCGATGTTTGAGGCGATTATCGCTTTTTCAATAGGGCCGAGCATATTCCTTTCCCAGGGTTGCAGCGAAATGGTGCGAGCATCGGGGGTAGTGATGTTGGCTACTTGATTGATGGGAGTGGCATTGCCATAATAGTCAACAAATATGCCATCAAGAATCTGTGGCGTTGCTTTACCGGCACGGATCTTGCTGATCTCTACCTCCAGGTGTGCAATAGCCCTTTGCATAGAGGCTGTCAGGTCGCTTATAATACTGTCTACAGTCACGGATGTTGATTTTTTTCAGGCTGCAAATGTAAGATTTAACTGTAAATGTGGAAACAGGAAATAGACATATATGCTTATTTTCTTGCTGTTGCCGGGTGTCAGTAGATCATTGGTGTTGATTGCGGCATCGATTTTGCTGATTATCGGTACCTGCCGATTTGGTGGGGCTGTATGGTAGTCGTAATTTTGTAAAAAATCACTAATGATGGATACTATTGTAAGCGCCCCTGTGAAACTGAGTGAAAACGCTATAGCGGAGGTGAAGCGTTTGATGGGTGAGCCTGGTTTTGAAGCCGGTCAGTACCTGCGGATAGGTGTGAAGGGTGGAGGATGTTCGGGGTTGAGTTATGTGTTGGGCTTTGATAAAATGGAAGATGATGATACCGCCTACGACATAGATGGTATACCGGTGCTGATGAAAGATGCTCATGGTATATACCTGATGGGTATGGAAGTTGACTATTCCGACGGGCTCAATGCGCGTGGGTTTGTATTCAAGAATCCGAACGCCAGCAGTTCTTGTGGTTGTGGTAGTTCGTTTGCTGTGTAATGAGATGCAGCTTTGATATTGTATGTGGCCCGTTTAACGCGGGCCATTTCTATTTACCGTAATATTCGTTTAAACCGATGGCGTATAGTTTTAGCGTTGCAGAAGAGATCTGCGAAGACTTTGAAGACTTAATAGATACTGAGTTTCATTTTGAAGGTAGGTTGTTGATGGCCGAGCGTGTGCTGGTGGCGCCCTACGCGGCAGAGCAATGCGAGGAGTTCTTCTCGAAGTGTGTGGCCGGTGTAGATGCAGCCACGCTGATAGCGGATCATGAGGGATCGGAATTTGACGTTATAGTAATAGTAAGTGAAGCGGATGATGCTGCCGCACTTTCTTATCTACGCATCGGAGCTTACATAGCAGATAAGGGAGTTCACTATAACTTCCCTGAGGAATGATAGGTAATAGGGTGGTGTATGTGATAAATGAAGTGGTTTAAACGCTGATTTTATCAGTAAAATGAATGATTGTGATGGTGCGTGTCAGGAATTTTGAAATTATTTTTGAGCCGTATCAATGTTTTGTTGGCGTTCTGTAAGCCTTTACTGTAGCGGATTTCGCAAGATATGGCAGATGAGTTGCGAAGAGTGTTGCGGCTAGATTTTGCGAATAAATCTGAAAATGATTTTGCTGAGTCGGAAAGGTGCTCTATATTTGCACTCCCTTAGCGATAAGGG
>JACSRV010000196.1 GCA_014879545.1 Chitinophagaceae bacterium
ATCAGTCTCAAGGTCAGAAATAATCCAAAACAATAATATAAATAAGGGCTGTTCCTGAAAGGAGCAGCCCTTATTATTTGGGGGCCGGTGCAGAAGTTTTGATCTACAGACACGAACAGCAAAAAAAGAAGGGCGCCAGAGGCGCCCTTCAATATCCAAAAGGAGAAGCAATAATTACTGCTTAGCCATGTTTGTGAAAGTGTAGATGTTTGTTTCTGTGCTGTTCTTTTCAGTAAGGGTGATAGAACATACAGTAGCACTTACATTACCTGTACCGGTGTAAGTATAACCGTTAGCAGTTGTAGAAGTGATAGTGAAAACAGAACCTGTAGATTTGATGTCAGACAGAGTGATAGGCAGTGTAACTACCGGAGCACTTGTGTTGTCTTTCAGAACGATCTCCATTTTAGTGAGGTCTGTACCAACTGTAGAGAAAGAAGCCCTCCAGCCGGTGTAAGTGTTAGCAGGAGTTGCGTTGTCAGTACCGTTGCCGATGTAAGTGTTAACGTAAGTAGTCCTGTAGATAGTTTCGCAGTTAGTACCACCAACACCAGTTGGACAAGTACAAGCACCAGCGTTACAAGTACCACCATTCTGGCAAACGACGTCTTTACATTCGTCTTTTGTACAAGATGTGTACAATACTGCGCCAAATGCGCTTACAGTCAGGAATGCACTCAGGGCGATGTTTTTGATCGATTTCATATCCGGTTTTTTTAGTTAAGTGAATTTATTTGTGCAAATGTAAGATGAATTTCTGAAGAAAACGGCTATATAAACTAACTAATAACAAAAACAATACTGATGACACGAGTGGAGGGCTAATTCCATGTGCCGGAAAAGTTGCGGATAACGGAAGCCGAACTTTTGATGGAATAGGTCCAGACGATCTTAGATGAAGTATGGTCGTAAATGCCCCGTCCGCTTACGAGGTAGCCATCGTGGTCGGGTTCCTGAAGGGGTATATTAATAGTGTCGTGGATGACGGTTGCCAGAACGGGTGATGAAAAGAACCCTTCCCAGAGACCCGCTACCGAAACCGACGTGATGGCGCCTGCGCCTGCGGAAATGGTTGAAGAATAATCGTATGTAGTGGCGGTGGCCGGTACGTCCTTATCTACCGCGTGCCAGACCTTTATGAATTTTGCGCGGGAGATGGTCTCGCACGAAACGCCCTCATAGCCATCGGGGCAGATGCAGGAGCCGTTTATACATGTGCCACCGTTGGCGCAGGAAACGGTGCGGCAGGGATCGTAGGTTTCACAATAAGTGCCGTAATAGCCAGTGGGGCAGGCGCATTTGCCATCGGTACAGGTGCCGCCATTGAGGCAGGTGACTTTTTTGCATAGGTCTGATGTCAACTCGCAATAGGTGCCTTCGAAGCCAGTGGGGCAGACGCAGCGGCCATTGTTGCATGCGCCGCCATTGATACAATTGATGCCTCCGCAAGGGTCTTTCTTTGTGCAGGAAGTGTAAACGATGCTTAGGAAACCAATGATGGTAAGTACGATACCAAAGATGACGGGCCTGATATTTTTCATGGCGTGGTGAAGTTGGTGATGTAACAAACATACGAATCGTTTGTTATTTTGCTGCCGAATAGCCAGCAATACATACCTGCCCACCAAGCGATGAGACAAGCCCTTTTTCGACTTTTATTGATACTGACTCCATTTGTGAGTGCCGGGGCCGGCGGGCATACCTATGAATACACCGAAAACTGTGCCAAAGCATATAACCACTTTATGGCGTTGCGGCTGACGGAGGGGCACACATTGATACAACACGAAATGCGGACAGACCCGAAAAACCTGATGGCGGCATATATAGCTGACTATGAGGACTGCATATTGCTGCTGGTGAATTGCAATGTGGAGGATTACAAGAAGCGGGCTGAAGGAATGGACAGAAGGCTGACACTGCTGGAGAGCGGGGACGCGTCTTCGCCATGGTACAGGTTCTGCAATTCGGGGATGTATCTGCACAGGGCGATAGTGAATGTGCGCTTTGGTGAGCAGTATAAAGCTGCTATGAACTTCAGGCGGTCGTTTGCATTGCTAAAGGAGAATCAGCGGTTGTACCCGTCATTTGAGTATAACACTATAATAGCCGGACTGCAGGAAGCGGTGGTTGGTTCGTTGCCGGGTAGCTACAAGTGGCTGGCATCGGTGTTTGGAATGAAGGGCAGTGTGCGCGACGGCACAGAAAGGCTGGGTGCATTTGTGGCGAGCCATAATGCCACACAGCCATTGTATACAGAGACAATGCTGTATTACCTGTATGCACGGTTTTACCTTCTTGCAGAACAGCAGGAAGTATGGTCGACACTGACGGGGCCGAAATTCAGTACGGCGGACAATCTGCTTCATGTATTTGTGAAGACCAACATCGCGCTTGATCTGCGGCACTCTGACGAGGCGTTGGAGACGCTGAAAGCTGCTTCCAGAGAAGAGGGGTACGCCAACTATCCTGTATTTGACTATCAGTACGGGATGGCATTGCTGACGAAATGCGACACTAATTGTGTGCGTTATTTTGAGCGATACCTGAAGAACAACAAGAGTGATATCTTCATTAAGGACGCCTGGCAGCGGATGGCGTTTGCCTGGCATGTGGCGGGTATGAGCAACCGTGCGGAATATTGCAAGCGGCAGATACTGAGCCAGGGTACAGCGCGTCTTGACCCGGATAAGCAGGCGCAGCGGTTTGCTGAATCGGGGTTGTGGCCTAACAGAACGTTGCTGCAGGCGCGGCTGCTGATAGAGGGAGGATATTATGAGAAGGCGTTAGGTCTGCTGCAACGGATAGGCAAGGCAGATATGCAGACCCAGCCAGACAAGGCGGAATACAGCTTCAGGCTGGGGCGAGTGTATGAAGAACTGGCGAAGCGACCGGGAAGTGGATTCAGATATTCGGACGCACTGACACAATACCGGGATGCCATGAAGGAAGGGAAAGACAGAAGCGAGCAGTTTGCCGCAAGGGCAGCACTGCACATTGGAAAGATATATGAACTACTGGGTATGAACAAGGAGGCAACACTGGCCTACCACGAATGCCTGGATATGCCCTCGCACGATTTTCAGAACTCGATAGACCAGCAGGCGAAGTCGGGGTTGAACAGGATAGAGTGGAAAGAGAAAGGAGGGAAGTAATAACCCCAAGACACATATGAAAAGGACGTAATAATCGCAGGAAAAACGGCGAGTCGTCCTTCAATAATTTTTACTTGTCAAAACTGAGTTGCACTTAATGTGTAGGCGATTGATAATGCAGTGTTGGCGTAGAAAAGAGCTTCAGAAAATTTATTGTGGTAGTGCTGAAAATGCAACGTGATATGACCGCATGGTGATGTGACGGAATCTCGTTTTTGCGATATGGTGAAGCCGCTGGAATTTTGGGGCATGAAAGAGGGGATGAAGGACGCATATACCCGGGAGCTGGCGAGGATACTGTATACAGAAGGATATAAGACGGTGACGGAGATAGCAGAGACATTGAAAGTGGCCGTGCAAGAAGTAGCAGACTGGGTGGATGGCGGAGGATGGGCCGAGGTGAGGCGATCTATGGCGGGATCGAAGCAGGAGCAACTGAAGCGGTTGTATGAGATGGTGGAGCAGATAAATGTGAGGATGGTTACGGGAGACGAGCAATCGGCGAAAGATATAGACCTGCTGATGAAGTATGTGGGGATGATTGGAAAACTGGAGAGCGAAGACAATCTGTACCGGACAATTGAAATGGCTGAAGACTTCCTGAAGTGGCTATACAAGAAAGACAGAAAGCAGGCGCAATACTATGTGACGATCTATGATAACTATATAAAGGAACTGACCACCCGCCAGCCCCTATAAACCTAATACATGCGCGACAGAGCATGTGACCATGAAAACAAGAAGATGAGTGTGAAGAGTGAACGATTGCTACAATGGCAGCGGCTGACGCAGCAGATAACCAATGAGACGCTGACCGATGAAAACGAGACAAAAGCGGAAATAGAGAGACGAGTGAGGCGGCTGGAGAAAGACCCGGAGGCGTGGTTCGGGTATTATTTTCCTTCTTTCAGTTATGCGAAGCCGGCTGTGTTCCATAAAGAGTCGACGAGCAGAGTGCTGCAACATGAAGAGTGGATGGAGGTGCGCATGTGGAGCCGTGAACTTGCCAAGAGCACGCGCACGATGATGGAGGTGCTTTTTCTGGTACTGGTAGGACACAATGTACGTGAGAAAGGTAAACGACAGAAGGGGAAGCCAAAGAAGAAACGTTGCGTTTTGCTGGTAAGTAATAGTCTGGACAATGCAACAAGGGGCCTGATGCCGTATAGGGCGAATCTGGAGTTCAACAAAAGATTGCTGCAGGATTATGGAGAACAGAAGGGCGGGATTATGTGGACCGCGGGAGAGTTTGTGACTGCGACCGGAATATCGTTCAGGGCGGTGGGAGTGGGCCAGAGCCCGCGAGGGATGCGGAATGAGGAGGTGAGGCCGGATGTGTTGGTTTTTGACGATGTAGATACAGACGCTGATTGTCTGAACCCCGAACTGGTGGCACAGAAATGGCGCTGGATAGAAGAAGCGGCGATAGGGACACGATCAGTGTCGGTGGCGACGACCATTATATTCTGCGGTAACAGGATATCGATGGACTCGTGTATACAAAGAGCAACTGAAATAGCTGACCACACAGAGATCGTGAACATAAGGGATGAAGCCGGGCGATCGGTATGGAAGGAAAAGAACAGCGAAGCAGATATTGACCGAGTGCTGAGCCAGAAGAGTTATGCGGCGCAGCAGAAGGAGTACTTTAATAATCCGGTGACGGAGGGTGCTGTGTTCAGGGTGCTGCCGTATAAGTCGATGTTGCCCATGACCGAGTATGAGTTGCTGGTGTGTTATACCGATCCGTCGTACACCACAACCGGCGACTACAAAGCAACCGTATTGGTGGGCAAGTGGCGCAACGAGTTTCATGTGATCAAGTGTTTTGTGGCAAAAGCGACCACGCCTGAAATGATAGAGTGGCACTACAGGATGATGGATGAAGTGGGTGGGGCAACATGTTACTACCTGATGGAAGATGTGTTTCTGCAGGATATGTTGATAAAACAAGTGACTGAGGCGGGTGTGCAGCGCGGAAGACATGTGCCTGTAATGCAGGACAACAGAAAAAAGGGCAACAAGTACATGCGTATAGAAAGTCTGCTGGAGCCGCTGATAAGAAACGGGGACCTGTACTTCAATGAAGCCGAGAGAGACAACCCCCACATGAAAACACTGGAACAGCAATTTATATCGTTCGGGCCGGGAAGCAGGGCAAATGATGATGGCCCGGATGCTGTGGAGGGTGCGGTGTGGCAGTTGATATCGCGGACGAAAACAGCGAGTGAGCTGAAAGGCATCATGTATGGCGCAAGGGTAAATGAAAAGAGATTCTGATGACAGATAACAGCTGAGGAAAAAGGGAAAAAAGAAAAGATGAAAATTATGACCTTTGTGATATACCCATAAATAAAACCGGACGATGAGGAAGTTACTTCTTGCAACAATACTTATGCTGTGCACACTGGCAGGATATGGTCAACAAAAGGATAAGGACGACCGAAAAGAGGCGACAGAGGAGCGGAAGGCAGCGAATAAGGACAGGGTGGACTATACGGTGTTCAGGCGGCAGATACTGACGCTTACCGAGTTCAGTGATGAGCGAAGGAAACTGGCTCAGCTGAAGAGCGACGGCAAGGGCATTGGTAAGATCTATGCCGTTGTGGATTCGACCAATGAGCAGCCGGATGATAAATTTCTGAAGGGGTATATTCAGCTGTTGATGGGAGACAATACCGCGAATGTATATGAACTGACATTTGACAGGAACCTGAAGCGGATAATACTGGTGCGCCCAACAGGAGAACAACTGGAAGTGGAGAAAGCGACACCGGCAAGTCGCAGACCAGCGGCAGCGAAACCACCACTAAAGACCAAGCCCAAGAAGAAGACCGGAGATGATGACGAAGAAGAAGAGGCTGACGAAGAAGAAGCTGAAGAAACCGAAAAGCCGGTAAGAGGGAAGAAGAAAGAAAAAGAGGACGAAGAATAACCAAAACAATAAGTAACCTATAGACCATGCCAATCATTACACCAACTGAACTGGATACACATTTGTATCCGGAAGTGATGGCCGCGTTGACGCGGGACGACAATACCATTCTGAGCAGAGCTATAACAGCCGCGGAGCAGGAAGTGAAACTATATCTGGGAAAATTTGACCTGACAGCACTATTCGGGACGGAGAGTGAAGCACCGGCTGTGGACGATGCGTTACTGAAACAACTGGTAAAAGATGTAGCGTGCTGGCATTTGCTGCGCCTATCTAACAACGGCACAGAAATCTCTGTATTCAGGACGGCTTATCAGGATGCCTTAAGTACGCTGAAGAACATCATGACGGGTCAGGCTATGCCCGCGGGGTGGCCATACGCGGGACCAGCGACAACTGAACTTACAGACGGCAATGCTGTGAACTGGGGCAGCAACGAGCGCAGAAACAACCACTATTGACGATCAGACGAAAAGCCAGTCGCCGAAGTGTTTGTACAGGAACAGGACGAGAGCGGCTACCGTGTATAGAATGAGCGTAGTGTGGCTGTGGTTCTTTTTTGCATCCTTTGCTACAGTCTGGGCGTTTGGGGTGAGCCAATAAGTGACACCGATGAATAGAAAAACGGTAGCAAAAGAGATGGGGAAGCGGAAGAACATAAGCGCCAATGAGGCGAAACTAAAAAGACCCTGAACCAACAGGACAAGTCCGTTGACTATTATGTAGTTCATGGCACTGACGTATAGGATGCCTCCAATGTATGATGGCATTTTGGCACCGGTCAGTTTGAACATCCAACTATAAAACTCAGTGAGTATCCTTCTCATTGATTGAGTTCACTTATGAAATAATTTGTTTTGGAATTGTTAGTGGGTGGGGGTGCATCGTAAAGGTAATGTATGTAAACAGCAGATGCAAGGAAATAGAAAATTAAAAATTTATGACCAGAAAGGAAGACAGGAGTAAGTCGATCATAATCAATGAAATAAATGTGCGGTCGGTGGACAGGGGGAGGAAAGACATTGCGTGGTGGCGTAGTGCCCTGACCAGTGCGGAATCGGTGAGCCACCCGAACCGGACCCGGCTGTATGATCTGTATGAAGAAATAATGCTGGACGGACACCTGACCGGTGTGACATGCAAGAAAGTGAATGCAGTGCTGAATAAGGTGATCCGCTTTGAGCGGAGCGGCACACACGTGCCGGAGATGGATGAGTTGATAGGGTCGGAGGGGTTCAGGGAGATAGTGAAGACGATAGTGGAGACCCTGTTATGGGGAATATCGGGGATAGAGTTCTTGCCGGGGCCGGAATTGAATTTTCAGAAGATACCGAGAAAGCATATTAAACCTGAGCGGGGTATCATTTCGTATGAGCAAGGCGGACATGAAGGGATAGCCTATGGAGGTGTGCCGAACATATGGGTGATGGGTGCTGCGAATGATCTGGGATTGTTGTTGAAGTGCGCGCCGTATTGCCTGTACAAAAGGGGTGGCCTGGCAGATTGGGCACAGTTCATAGAGCTATTCGGGCAGCCGGTGCGAGTGATCAAGTACGACTCTTATGATGAACAGACGAGGGTGGAGCTGAAGAAGATACTGGATGAGAGTGGTAGTTCGCTGTCGATGATGATACCGAGGCAGGCTGATTTTGAGATAAAGGATGGTAAGCAGGCCAATAGTGATGGAGGGTTGCAGCTATCGTTCGTGAAGGCACTGAATGAGGAAATATCGGTGACTGTGCTTGGCAACACAGAGACGACGAACAGCAGCAAGAGTGCGGGCTATGCACAGAGTAAGATACACCAGGAGCAACAGTTTGAGATAACGAAGGCAGACATAGCATATACTGCATCTATGCTGAACAGCGCCCGGTTTTTAAGCGTATTGCGATCGTATGGGTATGAGACGGACGGGGGAAGGTTTGTATTTGCTAAGGAAATGGATGTGGAACAACTGTACAAAAGAGTGGCTATCGACAAAGAGCTGAATACGATAGTGAATATACCAAGGGAATATTGGAGTGAGACCTATGGTGTGCCGGTAGCAGAGTGAGGAAACTATGAAAACTAAAAGGAGCTATGATGAATTCGCCATTTTCGAGATTATTGACAGCCATGCAGGACCGCATAGGGGCTTTGGTGCCTGAGGTAGCCTGTGTGGACCAGGACAGAGGGCAGCTGAACACGAAGGGCAGGCCTGCGGTGCAATGGCCGTGTGTACTGATAGACATGGAAACGTTTGAATATGACAATATGGGGTCGAACGTACAGACTGCTGAGGGGACAGTGTGTGTGTTGCTGGGTTTTGCACCGAATGGCCCTACGGCCAGCGGCACCCCTGAGGAATATAAGGAGGCAGCATTGGGGTATTATGAGTTGGAGTGGAAGTTGAACAAAGCGTTGCACGGATGGAGTGCCGGTGCCGGGTTCGGGTATCTAATAAGGGAGAACGCCAGGAGCCAGCCCAGAACGGACGGTTATAGGGTGCGGGAAATACGATATAGCCTTGCATTTGATGACAGAAGTACGCAGGCGGCGGTAACCTATGTGGCTGTGACGCCGGTGATAACGGGCGAGTTGAACGCAGGGGTGTAACCTTATTTAAGAATATAGAGAATCTATGACCGGGAGGGGTAGCAGTGGAGGCTGGTAAGGCTGACGTTGCTACCTTTGTTGTATGGCATATAAATCGTTGAGAGCGTTTGTAGAAAAGCTGGAAGAGGCAGGAGAGTTGGTGCGGATCAAGACATTTGTGGATCCGGAGCTGGAGATATCGGAGATCACAGACAGGGTGTCTAAGACACCGGACCGGAACAAGGCGCTGCTGTTTGAGAACACGGGAACCCAGTTTCCGCTGTTGATAAATAGTATGGGTAGCGAACGGAGGATGTGTATAGCGCTGGGTGTGAACGACCTGGACGAAGTGATGAACGATATAGACAATCTGATGAAAAAGATGTCTGCGCCCAAGGCCGGTATTCTGGACAAGCTAGCGATGCTGCCCGAGCTGGGCAAGTTTGCCTCATACATGCCGAAGGTGGTAAGTGGGCGTGGTGCCTGCCAGGAAGTGGTGATGGCTAAGCCGGACCTGAGCAAGATACCTGTGCTAAAGTGCTGGCCGGAAGACGGAGGCAGGTTCATAACCCTGCCAGCGATACATACTAAGGACCCGAATACCGGAATGCGTAACATAGGCATGTACCGCATGCAAGTGTTTGATGAGCAAATGACGGGTATGCACTGGCACAAACATAAAGTGTCGGCGAGGCACTATAATGAGTACAAGAAACTGGGAAAAAGAATGCCTGTGGCGGTGGCTCTTGGAGGAGATCCGGTATATACTTACGCGGCCACAGCTCCGCTACCAGAGAATGTGGACGAGTATATGCTGGCAGGTTTTCTGCGCAAGAAAAAGGTTGAGATGGTGCGTTGCATCAGCCAGCCTGAAATAGAAGTGCCTGCAGATGCGGATTTTATTATAGAAGGATATGTGGACCCGAGCGAAGAGCTGATATGGGAAGGGCCGTTCGGGGACCATACAGGATATTATTCTCTGGCGGATTGGTACCCGAAGTTTCATGTGACGGCGATAACGCATAAAAAGGATGCGATATACCCGGCTACGATAGTGGGTATACCGCCTCAGGAGGACGCGTGGATAGGGAAGGCTACCGAGCGCATCTTCCTGACGCCGATAAAAATGACGATGGTGCCTGAGATCACTGATATGAATATGCCTGTGGAAGGAGTGTTCCATAATCTGGTGATAGCGACGATAAACAAGGAATATGCCGGACAGGGTCAGAAAGTGATGAACGCGATGTGGGGGGCAGGGCAGATGATGTTTAACAAAATATTGGTGCTGGCAAACGGTGTGGGGCAGAACGGAATAAAAATAGACGACTACGGGAAGCTGGCGAAAGAGGTGTTTGACAATCTGAACCCTGTGACCGACATTTATTTCAGTCAGGGGCCGATGGATGTGCTGGACCATAGCTGCTCGAAGATGGGTTTTGGCGGAAAGATGTGCATAGACGGTACGCGGAAGACCGAAGAAGAGCAGACCGAGGAGTTGAAGCCGTACAAAATATCGGCAGCATTCTCGGCAAAGCAGATAATGGTTGATATGCCGGAGGTGAACGGTGTGAACGATGTGCTGATGCGTCAATGGGAGATACCGGTGTTGATGGTGTCTATGAAAAAGGACCGGCCTGGCCACGTGCGCGACCTGCACACGAGGATTGCCACTGCGACAGGCATGGAGGGAGTGAAGATGGTGATTTATGTGGAGCACACCGTGGACATACACGATATTGCTGATGTTTTGTGGCGTTTTTGTAACAATCTGGACCCGAGAAGGGATAATTTCTATGCCGGAGACCAGCAGCAGATATTGGGGC
>JACSRV010000140.1 GCA_014879545.1 Chitinophagaceae bacterium
CAAACGGCAGGTCTTAGAATAATAAGTGTCCATCCAAATCCTGCACACGATGTATTGGAGATAGACGGCGTTCAGCAAGGAGCTACAGTTGTTGTCACAAATGTATTGGGATCACCGGTTGCATCGGCAACTTATGACGGGACTGGTGCGTTTAGGGTGTCATTGCATGGACTGTCTGTCGGGTTGTATGTGGTCCGTTATACCGATGCTGTTGGGACAGTTGCAAACACAGTTATAAAACAATAGATCTTAGAGTTTCTGCTCCTTGAGTGCATCTTTTTCCATTGCCGATACGCGGAACAGCATGTACATACTAAGTACTGAGATGGCGACAATAATATAGCCGAGGGTATTGTAGTGTTGCAACGGACTCGATTTATCGGGCTGCACCACAATTATGCCGGCGAAGGCAGCGGCAATACCGCCCGCAATCTGTTGCAGTGAGGCATTGATACTCATGAAAGCCCCACGGTCGGCCATGGCAGGTACGGCAGATACCAATGCTGACGACGGTATGATACGGGCCATTACTCCGGACATCATCAGCACATTGAGCAGGATAACCAGCCAAAGCGCTGAAGGTCCGAGATTTGTGTAGATAACCACCATAATGCACATCCAGGTAGTGGCGATAGTAAACACCCGGAACTTATCGATCTTGTCGCTCACTTTCCCTATCAAGGGCATAATGACCAGCGAGGCAATCCCTGATACCATGAATAGCATTGGTAATTGTTCGTTGGTGAGTTTCAGATTATTGATAGCGAATGCGCTGCCGAATGGCATCATCATAAACCCGCCTATAGATAGGAGTGCCGTGGTGAGAAACGCGATGCGGTATTTACGTTTCGCCACGGTGTGCCATAGGTGCAGAAATGCATTCTTGTCTGTTTGCAGTGACAGGTGATGTGACACCGGTTTCATTTTAGACAGAATGAGAACTGCAATAACAATACCCAATGCCCCAACCATCATAAACGGCATTTGCCAGCCCCAGTGGTTGGCTATATACAGACTGATGGGAATGCCCAGGACCTGACTGGCGCCGAAACCCATCTGAATAAAGCCCATGACACGTCCACGGTGGTGCAGGTCGAAGAGGTCGGTAATGATGGCCATAGCGATTGATCCTATGACCCCTCCAAAGAGACCTGTAAAAATTCGGGCGGCTATCAACTGCGGATATGTATGCACCATTCCGCAAAGGAAGGTGCCTGCAATGAAGCCCAGATAAAAAAACAGATAGAGTTTCTTCCGGTCGAACCGGTCGGCGAAACCAGCTGTCAATAAACCGGACAAACCCGCACTGATGGCATATGCTGAAACTGCCAGTCCGAACTGTGATGGGGTGAGGTTCATAGACTTCATCATCATATCGCCCAACGGCGACATGACCATAAAATCCAGTACAACGGAGAATTGTGTAAGGGCAATGATCAGAATAACGAATTTCTGATAGGACGAATACGGGATAGAGGAGGTGTCTTTTTTCATGTGCAGCAAAACTAAGCATGCGCAGCCTAAATTCATTCTTCTTGTCGGCAACTGCCCGGTTTTTGTCGGAAAGCAGACGTAAAACTGCTAAATTGCACAGCAAATGAAGGTGGCGTTTGTTCAGGACTGGTTTAACGCCAACGGCGGAGCCGAGAAGGTGGCCGGGGAGATCCTGGAGGTTTACCGCAACGATGAGGTTGATGTCTATGCCTTGTTCAATAAGTTTGGTCCAGGCCCCACGCAGTCTATACTGAAGGGAAGAAAGGTGCGAACATCATTACTTCAGTTTGTGCCGGGGATCACAAAATTCTATCGTTATTTTTTGCCCGTTATGCCATGGCTCATGGGGCGGTTCCGTCTTCGTGGATATGATGTGGTGATCTCCACCTCACATGCCGTGGCGAAAGGTTTTTACAGCGATCCGGCTATTCCGAACATTTGCTACTGTCACACACCACTTCGTCCCATCTGGGATATGTATGACGATTATGCCGAGGGTCACCCGATGGGCAGGTCGTGGCTGTACAGGAAGTTTGTAGCATGGTTGCGCAGGTGGGATGTTTCCACTGCATCAAGGGTTCATTTCTTTATTGCCAACTCAAAGCACATACAGCAACGTATAGAGCGGAGTTACGGAAGAAGTTCTGTGGTCATCTACCCTCCTGTTCGCACCGGTCGGTTCGAGTTGCACAATGGTCCGCGGAAAGACTACTACATGTGTCCCGGCAGATTTGTACCCTACAAAAAGATCGACATGGTCATCAGAGCATTTCAGCAGATGCCCGATAAGAAGCTTATCCTGATAGGGGAGGGTTGGGGCGCATCTGGTTTTGACCAGTTGTTGCAAGGTCACCCCAACATCGAATGGTTGGGGTATAAGGACGACGCTGATATGATACGCTACATGCAGGAGGCAAGAGCATGCATTTTTGCTGCCAAGGAAGATTTCGGTATCATGTGTGTGGAAGCGCAGGCTTGCGGCACACCGGTGCTGGCGCTCGATTATGGTGGTTATCGCGAAACGGTGGTAGATGGGGTGAGTGGCTACCTGTTTGCCGAGCAGACAGAACAGTCGGTGATAGACGCGGTAAACCGCCTTGAAGCCAACCCCCTCACTGATAATGCAGGAATCAGACAGAATGCGCTCAGGTTTTCCGATGACCGTTTCAGGCGAGAGATCGGCGAATTCGTTACCCGCTCCATGCACGAGCATAAATCCGGTTCGGCTACCCGCTAAAAGCCGCTAAAGCTATTATCTTTACATAAACATCCGGGTATGGCAATTTTCGGAAAATTGGGGCGCTATCAGAATATTGGTCTTTTGGTCCTTCGTATCGGCCTCGGTGCCATGATGATACTGCACGGTAAAGACAAGTTGATAGGCGGTCCACAGGTATGGACCGAATTGGGCGGTGCCATGGGCAAGTTGCATATTCACTTTTGGCCGGCCTTCTGGGGCTTCATGTGTGCCATCACAGAAACCATCGGTGGCCTTTTCTGCATCCTCGGTCTTTGGTTCCGCCTTGTATGCGCACTTTTGGTCATCAATTTCATTGTTGCCGCACTGTCGCAGTACACAAATATCTACCGTATTGCCGAGATCAACCACGCTGTCGAGCTTGCTTCGGTCTTTTTCGGGCTCATGTTCATAGGTGCCGGGGCATATTCTGTCGATAAAAGTTAGACTGGGGAAAACTAACCTTCACTTATTTTGGATTTGGCTATGCAAAACTTAAATTTGCATAGGTATTCCATAATTTACATTACATGAAATTTACATACTTCGGGCATTCCTGTTTTATGGTAGAAACAGGCGGAAAGAAATTTTTATTCGACCCCTTCATTTCGGGTAACGAATTAACGAAAGGGATTGTTGACGCTTCTACTATAACCGCCGATTATATCATGGTTTCGCACGGGCATGTCGATCATGTTGCAGACCTCGTTGATATTGCAAAACGCACGGGAGCAAAGGTGATCAGTTCCTGGGAAGTGGTTGCCTGGGCGCAGAAGAATGGCGTGGAAAACGTACACCCTATGAATTTCGGGCCTGCCCGTTTCGAGTTTGGAAAGGTACACTACACACCGGCACAACACAGTAGCAGCATGCCCGATGGGTCTTACGGAGGAAACCCGGGAGGATTCCTGTTTCATGATACCGAAAAGAAATTCTACTACAGTGGTGATACCGCGCTTACAAAAGACATGGAGCTTATTCCGTTGTATGCTGTACCGGATGTAGCTATTCTGCCCGTTGGCGGAAATTTCACTATGGATGTCGATGATGCCCTCATCGCGGCAGATATGATCAGGTGCAAAAAGGTGATCGGTGTTCATTTCGACACTTTCGGGTACATCATGATCGACCATGAAAAAGCGAAGGAGGCATTCCGAAATGCAGGAAAAGAGTTGATCTTACCTGCCATTGGGGAATCAATAGAATTATAGGAGCACGAAGATCTCAGTGGAGGCAGAGCCGGTATTTTACCTGTTGAACCAAAACCCAAAAAACGAATCAAGAGAAAATGGCAAAAGTAATAGCAATAGCAAATCAGAAGGGTGGTGTAGGGAAAACTACTACGGCCATCAACCTCGCTGCAAGCCTCGCAGTGCTGGAATATAAAACATTGCTTGTAGACGCTGATCCGCAGGCGAATAGTACCACCGGCAACGGATTCGATCTAAAGAACATTCAGATAAGCCTGTACGATTGCATGGTCAACGAAACGCCTGCAGCACAGGTTATTTTAGAGACTGAAACACCAAATCTTCATTTGCTTCCCAGTCACCTCGATCTGGTGGGTGCGGAGATTGAGCTCATTAATCAGCCCAACAGGGAACATGTGATGCGCAAGTCGCTGGAGGGTGTTATCGCTAATTACGATTTCATCATCATAGACTGCTCTCCCTCACTGGGTCTCATTACCGTCAACGCGCTCTCTGCTGCCGACAGTGTGGTGATACCGGTACAGTGCGAATATTTCGCGCTTGAGGGATTGGGGAAATTGCTGAATACGATCAAGATCGTTCAGACGAGGATAAACTCACGACTGAAGATCGAAGGTATCCTGATGACCATGTACGATGGCCGTCTGCGTCTGTCTAATCAGGTTGTTGAAGAGATCAAGAATCACTTCGGGGATCTGGTATTCAATACCATACTTCACAGGAACACCCGTTTGGGCGAGGCCCCTAGTTTCGGTATGCCTGCGTTGCTGTACGACGCCGAAAGTACCGGCGCCGTTAACTATCTGAATCTGGCCAAAGAGATCTTGCAGAAGAACAACATGACCAAGATAAAGAACGAAGACAAAATTTTTGAAACGGAATAAGATCGGGTAGTCGGGTGTTATTGGTTTTTCGCCTCTGCACCTGGTATTCAATTCATTCATACACAAGATCATTTACGCTGCCTACAACATAAAAATGTCGCAGATCAACAAAAAACAAGGGCTGGGAAAGGGTATCCGGGCATTGCTCGATACCATTGATGACGAGATGCAAGCCCCCAAAGAAGGAGTGCCTGCGGTATCGGGTCAGAATGCCAACACGATTGCACGCATCCCGCTCGATCAGATCACGGTAAACCCGAAGCAGCCAAGGAAAGATTTTGAAGAACAGCCCCTGCAGGAACTCGCCGCAAGTATCAAATTGCACGATGTTATCCAGCCGGTTACTGTCGTCAAGACCGGACCATCGTCTTACCAGCTTATCAGTGGTGAGCGCAGGTTGCGTGCGTCAAAGATCGCCGGTCTCACCGATATCCCGGCATACATCCGCACAGCCGATAGCCAGGGTATTCTGGAAATGGCCTTGTTGGAGAACCTGCAGCGCGAGGACCTGAATGCTATTGAGATCGCGCTCAGCTATCGCCAGTTGATGGACGAATGC
The DNA here is from genome assembly GCA_014879545.1 of Chitinophagaceae bacterium. GTDB lineage: Bacteria > Bacteroidota > Bacteroidia > Chitinophagales > Chitinophagaceae > Nemorincola. The sequence continues at coordinate 5,386 of JACSRV010000140.1, forward strand.
GGCCTCACACAAGAGCAGGTGTCTGAGCGCATGAAAAAGGAGCGCAGCACTGTGGCGAACTACCTTCGCTTGCTGAAGTTGCCTCCCGATATTCAAAAAGCAGTTCGCGATGGCCAGATCAGCATGGGCCATGCACGTGCCATTATTGGTTTGGATCATGTGGAGCAGCAGTTATATGTTTATCGCGAGATCACACAACGTGGTCTTTCGGTAAGGCAGGTAGAGCAAATGGTGAAAGAGCTGTCGTCAAACGACGCCGCTCCTATCGCACCCAAGGGATCTGCTGCAAAACTGCCGGTTGCCTACAAACGCATTGAAGACAATATGGCATCTCACCTGTCTACAAAGGTGAAACTGGACCGCAAAAAGAGCGGAAAAGGTAAGATCGTTATAGAGTTCTATAACGACGAGGATCTCGAGCGTATCATGAGCAAAATGAACCTTTGATCATGAAAATAGCATTGATCGGGTACGGTAAAATGGGAAAGGCGATCGAAGAGATCGCCGTTAGTCGTGGCCACGAGGTGGTACTGAAGATCACTAGTGCTAACCGGGCAGAGCTTACTGCCGCCAATCTGGCGCAGACCGACGTGGCCATTGAATTCACGGGACCGCATGCTGCCTGGGTAAACGTGAAAGATTGTCTGGAGGCAGGTATTAATGTGGTAAGTGGTTCAACGGGTTGGAACGATCATTTTGCCGACGCTAATGCACTGGCGCTAGCGCACAACAGAGGTTTCCTCCACGCATCTAACTTCAGTGTGGGTGTCAACATCTTTTTTGAGGTAAACAAGTTGTTAGCCTCGCTCATGCAGGGGCGCGATGAGTATGCCGTTAAAGTGGAAGAGACGCACCACGTTCATAAAAAAGATGCGCCGGGTGGCACGGCGATCACGATAGCCGAGCAGATCATTGCCCGGTTAAGTACCAAGAATTCCTGGCAGTTGGATGGTGCTGATGCATCAGATGTGTTGCCGGTTATCGCTCATCGGGTAGGCGAGGTACCGGGAACCCACAGGGTCAGTTACAGCTCCCCAATCGACACCATTGATATCATTCACACAGCGCATAGTCGCAAGGGGTTTGCGCAGGGAGCCGTGCTGGCTGCCGAATTTCTGGCGGGCAAAACAGGAGTATTTACAATGAAAGACGTCCTGGGAATCGCCGGTTAGCGATTTTTTTGTATATTTATTTTCAGAAAACTTTATATGAATAAAACTGCTATTTACGTAACGGCAATGGCCGTGTGTTCGTCTTTTGCATCGTGTCGCGAAGAGTCTGATATGGCCTATATGCAGCAGTTGCAAGACTCTGTCTTTGCTGCATATCCGGGCAAAGTGGGCGCGGTGCACATTAAACCCGAAGACAGGGAGCACCTGATAGTGGTGCTGGGTGCCCCCGGTATGTACGACATGCCGGAGGAGCAAAGGCAAAAAGAGGCGGTTGCGTTAGGGGCAATGGCACTTCGGATCTTCGGAGATGGTAATTTGCTTAAATCAGGCCGACTTGTGTTCACCAAAGACGAACGCAACACGCTTGATGCCCCGGCCGACGGCTTGGCCAGCGACATGAAAATAGACAGCCTGAAAAAAGCATCAGGTGGCAAATAAGTGCCTGTGTGAGATGTATTTGTATTTCGCATAATTGAACAAATTATATGAATAATGCAATACAGGCATTGTTAAAATTTGATTTGAAATGATTAGATTTGCCTGATTATTGTTATCTGAACCAGAGCCCGGTTTGTTAATTCTATAACAATAGGGTGATGATTACTTAATACATAGGAAAAATAAAATAACGAACATGAAAAAAAGTGTTTACTTATCCAGTCTGCTGGCGTTCTGTCTCAGTCTTTTCGCTGCAAAAGCTAATGCACAGGCTCCGGTGGTAACTACAGACCCTGCCAACAGCACCATTTGTGCGCACGACACTACTTATTTCCACGTTGTGGCAACAGGTGCAACGCCTCTTTCATTCATGTGGCAGTATTCTGATGATGCAGGTACATCATGGGATACTGTTTTTAACGGTGCCTCTTACTTCTGGGCTACTAACGACACACTCGCTGTGATCCCTTCGGTTGCAAAGAATGGTTATTGGTACCGTGCGATCGTTTCCAATGGTACAGGAAAAGACACATCTGCAGCCGCTATGCTGACAGTTGACACTGCGTTTGCAGGCGTTATCAGCGGCATGACTCCTGTGTGTGTGGGTAGCACCATCACACTCACCAGTTCTGTTGCCGGTGGTACATGGGGCAATGTGAACCATGCCATCGACACAGTAAGCCCGTTGGGTGTTCTGGAAGGTCGCGCGTTCGGTGTCGATACTATCAAGTATTCATTCACTAACACTTGCGGTCTGTCTGTATCTAAGATCAACTCAAGGGTAGACACCGTTGTTACTTTCTCAATTACAACCGGCCCAACTCACGTTTGTGTCGGTAACGTAATTACACTCGTAAACAACAACTCTATCGGAACCGCTACATGGTCTACAGCCGCAGGAAATGTGGTTGTTGCTCCGGGTGGTGCTACAACAGGTGTTTCTGCCGGTTCTGATATTGTAACGCATACGTTCACAAATGCCTGCGGATCTATCGTTTCTACTAAGTCAGTATTTGTAGAGGTGTTGCCTTCAACGGGCACTATCACCGGTGCCGGTGCGCTCTGCTCTGGTTCATGGATCCACCTTACGTCATCAGTATCAGGTGGCATGTGGCTTAGCGGCAATCCGTCAGTTGCTCCGGTTGATGCCTCAGGTTTTGTAACAGGTACTTCCCAGGGTACTTCAGTTATCTCTTACTACAGGTCTAACAGCTGTGGTGCTGCATATGCAACACACACGATCACTGTTGAAGTTCCAGCAGCAGCAATAGGCGGTAACGACAGCGTGGGTATCGATTCATTCCTTGTTCTCACTAATACTACTCCTGGTGGTGCATGGGTATCTGCCGATACTATGATCGCTAAGTTCACAACAGGTAGCACAATCAAGGGTATTGACACCGGTGTTACTTCCGTTACTTACACAGTAAGCAACACTTGCGGAACTACTTCAGCAACTTCGCCAATGCACGTTGGTCCACTCCCTAATCCGGGTACTATTTCCGGTCCTGACACAGTGTGTGTTGGTTCTACTATTTCTCTGATCTCATCAGTTGCCGGTGGTACTTGGGTTAGTCTGCAGGATACATTGGCTACAGTTGCATTGTTCAATGATACAACAGGAAAGCTTACCGGTGTTGAGCGTGGTAAAGACACAGTTGTATACTACGTTACTACAGCATTCGGAAGGTCATCGATCAAGAAGCCTGTTTACGTGAACGATCGTCCTGACGTAACTATCACAGGTCCGGCATCTGTTGCACTCAGTGGTTCATACACGCTCATTGGCTCTCCTGCAGGTGGCGCATGGTCAACCAGCAACATGGCAATGACTCCACTCATTGGTTACGGATTCTTCGTTGTTATCGATACAGGTACTTCCGTATTCACTTATGTTGCAACCAACACATGCGGATCAACTACGAAGACATTTACTGTAGCACTTCACGGTTCAAGTTCAGGTGTGAATGGCGTAGCTGCTGAAGGTTCTTCTCTCAACGTGTTCCCTAACCCATCTCAGGGTACGCTGACAGTGAAAATATCCGGTGTTGCTAACGAGCAGGCTAAAGTGGTGATCACTAACATAGCCGGACAGACAGTAAAAGAATTTACTGCTGTTAACAATACAAACGTAAATGTGTCTCTCAATGAGCCTGCAGGTGTTTATCTGTTGACAGCAGTTGCTGCTGACGGTAGCAGGCACACTGCAAGGATCACAATAGCAGACTAATTAAATAATGTCTTTTTGAAAAGCCGGCAACAAACTTGCCGGCTTTTTTTATGGACTGAACGGTGTTGTGCGTGTCGCCACCGTTTAATACATTTGTTTGAATAGCTATAAACGTGAGCAAGAACAAGATAAAACAGGCCGGAGGCATTGATCGATCTACCCAACGAACAGCGACTGCTGACGCGGGTAGTGCATTTCGTATCCCATACCCGGTGCTGCTGCTTATTGCTGCAGTGCTGCTGGTTTACCTGCCCTCATTGTCACTGGGTTTTACCGAGCTGGATGATAGTATTTTCATTAAAGAATTCAGAGCGTTTAATGAGGACACTTCCAACCTGATAGCGTCATTCTCGCGAGGACTTTTCGATGCTGTAAAGGACCCTTACTACCGTCCCCTGTTCTCCGATGCGATGATCCTCAATTACCAGATGAGTGGTGAGGAGCCTTTCGGATATCATCTTGTGAACGTACTGCTGCATATGGGAGTAGTGGTAATGTTATACTGGTTGCTCCTTCGCCTCGGCATAACGGCTGCCAATTCGTTTTATCTCTCGGTTATTTTCGCGGTACATCCTGTGCTCACTCAGGCCGTTACGTGGATACCGGGCCGCAATGATACGCTGCTGGCTTTGTTCGTGGTTCCGTTTCTATATCATTCGCTGGGATATGCTCACTCAGGCAAAGCAAAGTCGCTGGTGCTTTCCGGGTTGTTCCTTTTGTTGGCGTTCTTCACCAAAGAGACCGCGGTGTTTGCTGCACCTGCCGCATTTTGCTTGCTGGTGTTATATAAAGGTCTGCGTTGGAATGATAAGAATTTGCTTGTTCAGTATGGAGTTTGGGCCGGTTGTTTTCTGTTATGGTATGCGGCACGATCGGCTGCTACTATTCAGTCGTCGGGTATAGGTTCTGCCGCAGCGTTTAGTGATATGGTTCATCGTTTACCGGTGATCATACAATACATAGGAAAGATATTTTTGCCGGTAAATCAAAGTGTATTCCCTACTCAGGAGGACACTGTCGTGTATTTCGGATTGATGGGCATCGTGCTGTTCGGAGCGCTTGTCGCGCTTTCGTCCAACCGAAGTTCTGAGTCGCTCGAGGCGTTGGCGGGTGCATTGGGTATCTTCCTGTTATTCCTCATGCCTGCGTTGCTGGTGCCTGCCGCGCTTAACCAACAAACGTTCGAACATAGGCTCTATTTACCGGCTATCGGTGTTCTGCTGGCGTTACCACATACTGCGCTGCTCAACAATAGATTTTCAGAGAAACAGCGTGCCGCCGTTATTGGTGTGTTGTGTGGTGTATTGGCGCTGCTGAATGTGCGCCATCAGCACAATTTCTCCGATCCGCTCACATTCTGGACAAGTGCCGCCGAAACATCGCCCAACTCTGCGTATGCGAATATGATGCTGGCCGCGCGTCTCGATAAGACAGAGAATGCACGGTCCGAGCAATTATTCCGTAAAGCATACAAGCTGAACCCCAAAGAGAAATACCTCAATTTCTACATGGCAGAGATGTTGCAGCGCAAGGATTCTGTTATGGCGTCAGAACCATATTTGCTGGTGGAGAAAAAGATCTCGGACTACGTGCAGTGCGATTTCCTGCTGGCGCGCGTGGCTATGGAGAAAAGGGACCTTAACGGTTCAATAGGTTATCTGGAACGTTACTTGCAGCGTGATCCATACAATCCGATGGCTCATAACAATCTGCTGCTATTGTATGTGGACACCCAACAGCCCGACAAAGCAAGGAATCTGATTAGAAGTATGCAACAGAAGGGTATGGATGTGCCGGCCCCGCTAAGAGCAAAGTTGGGTATGTGATTTGCAGATATCAAATAACTAAAGTTGCGGTAATTGGCATGTGGTCGCTCCATTTTATCCACGATTCCGGTTCTCCAACCTCAAGGGCGGTGTCATTTGATGAGAGAATTGCCTCGTCGGCAAAAACATAGTCTATGTGATAAGGCTTGAGTAGGTTTTTCTGAAGAAAGAATGTGGGCACAAGTTCTTTACCCGGCAATTCATTCCGAAGATGGTGATACGCACTGACAATGCCAAAGTTGCTAAGTTCAAAAGTGACATCGGAATGGTTCCAGTTTCGTGTCCGTGTGTCCCATATTGGGTTGCTGTTAAGGTCGCCTGCGATTATTGAATCTGACAACCTGTCTTTATGGCGACGGATAAATTGCCAGAGTTGTCCAATATATCTGTATGTAGGCATCTTCGCGCCATGACACCATGCAGCGACAATATTTACTTTGTTTGACAATGAGAACGGAATAAAGTACTCAAGCCCGTTTACGTCCCATTCAAGACGTGTAATATGATGACCGCTAGGACTAAAGACTCCAAGCCCCTTGTGTCGACTGGCACCTATCCATAACGCGTTATGTCCCCAGGTCTTATAGCCTTCGTCTTTTGTAAAAGCTGGATCCTCGCATTCCTGAATAATGTAAACATCCGCATTGAGGCGCGCAATTTCTTTATACTTCTCACGAAACTTCCCATTACAATTCCAAGTAACTATTTTGAGTGGCTGAGACATGGACTTTGATTTACGCTACATCATACCGTTGCACCACACTCCATGCCTGAGGAGGTGCTGCAAACATTGCCTTCGTAATTCCCCATGTTTCCTTGAAGAATTCTGAAAATCGGTAATGGTCCAAATCACTCTCGGAGTCCCAATGGCTGTACGTGAAAAATATTTCAGGTTGCTTCTTGTCTTGCCAAAGCTCCAGATGCCTGCAACCATCAAAATGACGGATGCGGTCTTTTCGTTCGTTGAACATCGCTACAAACTCATCTGTTTTGTCAGCCCTGAAGGTCATCTGCACTATACGTACTATCATTCAAACGTGATTTTTAGGTAATTATGCTTACTTCCGGTTCTTAGTCCGAACAGGCTGGCGGCGCTGCCCTGATTCACGCAGATCTCCAACAGACCGTTTCTGTTAAACCTGCATAGCAGCTCGCCCGGGGGCACATCTGCATAGCTACCGGAAATGGTATTCAGTTCGGTAACATGCATGATATCGAGCCGGAACCGGTTGCCTGAGTTCATTTCTTCGAAGTACTCTCTGTGTATATTGGTAACCGCATTTCCAAAGTGATCTACATATTGCACATCCACGTTTGAATCTGCTTGTTTCTCGTCTTTCTTTGTTTCCACCTTTTCCATAGGCGAAAGGTGAATGGACGGTAGCTGGTCGACGCTGCCGTTTGCTATCATAGATACGCACTTTGCAGCTGCCGACAGCCAGTCTGCAAATGAATTCCCCGCCTGCAATTCAAATGAAAGCCGCCCCTCAGGTACATTAATTACCAGTGCTGCCGGAAGTATCCCGTTATCGGGTGCAATGAAATAGTGCCCCTCATGGTACACGCATACCAGTCGCGGCACAGCGTCATGATATACATCGACCAGAACCAGATGCACAGTGCCGGGCGCAAAGTGCGGATACGAAGATCGAAGCACATAGCTTGCCATATCCTTTCGGAAAGGCTGAATCTCGTGGCTCACATCAATAACCCGGGTATCGGGCAGTGCCGACAGAAGAATGCCCCGTGCCATGCCTGCCGACGCGTCATGCGTCCCGAAGTCTGTTATGAGTGTTACGATTGCCAATGTGATTCAGTCTGTAACAAAAGTACGATACAGCCGGTGTATTTATTAGTGAATACAGGCGTAAGTTTGCGTTGCGGCAACTGCCGCTTCTTGACTATGGAATTGGTGATCGCTTCAAACAACAAGGGTAAGATCCGCGAGATAAGGGAAATGTTGCAACAGGTGCAGTTGCTTTCCCTTCAGGACATCGGGTTCACAGAAGATACACCAGAGCCCTGGCACACATTTGAAGAGAATGCGTACGCCAAGGCAAAAGCAGTATATGATTTCTGCGGTAAGAGTGTTTTTGCCGATGACAGCGGTATTTGCGTCCCTCATCTTGGTGGTGCGCCGGGCGTAGATAGTGCCCATTATTCAGGCTCGCGCGATGATGAGGCCAACCTGCAGCATCTGCTGCGCAATATGAACGGTGTTGCCGACAGAGCTGCCTATTACAAGGCAGTTATTTGTCTTATATGGAGCGGAGAGGTCCACTATTTCGAGGGTACTTGCGAAGGGACGCTATTGGAGCACAAACGCGGCACAGGTGGTTTCGGATATGATCCGGTATTTGTGCCGGCGGGTTACGAATTGACTTTTGCTGAGTTGTCGCCGGAGATCAAGAACGCGATCAGTCATCGTGGCAAGGCAGTGCGAAAGATGGTTGAGTTTATTAACGAAAGGATCAACGGCTGATATGAAGTTTTCAATAGGGGATAAGGTAGTGCTGAAGCGCACAGGGGAGGAGGGACGTGTCACCGCCTTCATAGACAAACAACTCATAGAAGTAGAGGTGAACGGGACTGCGTTTCCTGTTTATCTCGAAGAGGTCGATCATCCCTACCTCCGTTGGTTCACCGAAAAGACTGTTGTCAAAAAGAAGCCCCTGCCGGCCGAGCAGATCCCCGTGGAGAAGCCCCTGGCGCGCCCGCAACGATTGGCACGTGGCGTTTATCTTTCCTTCATTCCTGTTTTTCGTATGGTAGATATGGAAGAGATGGCCACCCACGTAAAGGTCTATCTGCTGAATGAGTTGCCGGTGAACGTCCGGTTCAGCTACGATGTTCGTGTGAAGGAGAGTAGTGTATTCATGCACGAGGGTTCATTGCACGCCTTTGGTAATCTGTATCTCCATACCATAGAGTATCAGGATATGAATGACCAACCCCGGTTCAACTGGGAGCTTACAGATGTGCAGAACGAAGATAATGGTGAGGAAGCCGGTACTCTGCGCATAAAACCTGCAAAGCTATTCGGGCATATTTCTGATGTCCTGGCCGGAAAGAGCCCTTCTTTCGACTACTGCCTGATAGATAGCTTCGGTCCTAAAAAGGACGAACCGCAGCCGGTGAGTACACCCGTTGTCCGCCGATCGGTAGTAGAGCCGGTAACTACCCGCAATATCGAAAGCCCGGTGCACGAACTTGATCTGCATATAGAGCAATTGGTCAGTAACACGCGTGGCCTCACGAATGCCGAGATCATCCAGATACAGCTCAGTACCCTGCAGCGGTATGTTCATCTGGCCATTGTGCACCGGCAAGAGCGAATGGTAGTGATACACGGACTTGGTAAGGGCAAGCTGCGCGATGAAGTGCATGCCGTGTTGAAAAAGGTGCCCGAGGTGGCCAGGTATAAGAACGAATGGAGCGGCAAATATGGCTTTGGAGCCACAGAGGTTTGGTTCCGGTACATATAGGGAGCACCTCCCGTTGTCTGAGAAGATTTTTTCACTTTGCCGCGTTCGCGCGTTGGGTATTATTGTTGTACTTTCGGAGTAGTATATTAAATCTGTGATCTATCATGAGTGACATGCCTGTTACGGTACGCCGTTCAATTGAACTTCTTGGTTTGTGCGCGTTGGGTGTTGTGGTCAATGTGGGGCAAAGTGTCATAATGCCGTTGCTGATGGCGGTTTTCCTGTCGCTGCTCCTATTGCCTGTCCTACGGTGGTTGCGTGCTCGTCGTGTTCCCGAGGTGATCGCAATTACTTTGTGCATAGTGTTGGTGTTGTTGATAGCATCCGGCATCACGGCGTTTTTGCTGTATCAGATCGGCGGCTTTCTCAGCGATCTCGACGCCATTCAAACAAACCTTACTGCCCATTGGAATAGCCTCAGCGAGTGGATAAGCGCTAAGACGCACTTCACCATGAAGCAGCAGATGGCGCTCATAAAGCAGCAGGGCACCGGCCTCTCTGAAAACATCTCAGGTTATTTCCGCGATGCCTTCAGCTCAGTTAGTAATATTTTTATCTTCCTGGGTTTGTTACCGATTTATATCTTCCTCATTCTCTATTACCGCAATCTCCTCATTCATTTCATCTACATGTGGTTTGATGAGACACAGCACCAGCGGGTGAAAGAAGTGGTGCGCGAGACGGAGGTGATAGTTAAGTATTACTTGCTGGGCCTGCTCATTCAGATCACTTACCTCACAGTATTGTTGGGGGGCATACTGTTGTTGTTCGGCATACAGCACGCTATTCTCATCGGTGTCACTTTTGCCATTCTTAACCTCATTCCCTATGTAGGTGCACTCATCGGAAACCTTATAGGAGTGCTGCTCACACTCACTACATCGCAGGAGCTGTGGCAGATATGGGCTGTGCTTGGCACTATTGCATTTGTTCAGTTTTTGGATAACAACATACTTATGCCCCGCATTGTAGGCTCTAAAGTGCGTATCAACGCGCTCGTGAGTATTGTGGGCATTGTGCTGGGTGGCGCGCTTGCCGACATCTCAGGCATGATCTTGTCCATACCTGTTATGGCAGTGCTGAAGATCATTTTCGATAAGTCGCGTCATATGCGTCAGTGGGGACTCTTGCTGGGTGATACACGCCCCGAGCCGGCCTTGGGTGAGCACATAACACAGGTGAGGCAGGAGTTGGAGCGGCGCCATGACGATGAAATAGATAAGAGACTCCTTGACGATTGAGACAGTCTGAAATTACGTACATATCAACTGATTATGGAACCAAGACATCCGTTGCCTCCATTTACCGAGGAGACTGCCAAACAGAAAATACAGATGGCGGAAGACGCCTGGAACAGCAAAGACCCGGAGCGTGTCTCCAAAGCGTACACACCCGACAGCGAGTGGCGCAATCGCAACGTTTTCTTGCGTGGCCGCGACGAGATCATCGCCTTTCTGAAAGACAAATGGGCGAAGGAACAGGACTATAAACTTAAGAAGGAATACTGGGCACACACCGGCAATCGGATAGCCGTGCGCTTTGAGTATGAATATCACAACGATGCCGGTCAATGGTTCCGTGCGTATGGAAACGAGAATTGGGAGTTTGACGAGAATGGCTATATGGCAAAACGCTTCGCCAGCATCAACGACCTTCCTATTGACGAGAAAGACAGGAAGTTCCGCTAGCCCTTCCCGTGTTTGGCATCAGCCCATACATTTTCCGTATTCCATTCCAGCTGTTCTGCAAATGGCTCTTTGCGTTCGGGGCAGTCCTGCATGCTGCACAATCGGCACTGGTAGTGCATGCAGCTATCTATGTGAATGAACAATTCCACTCGGTTACTGAAGTGCGATTGTATCAGCGTTTCAAGTGCGTGTATCTCTCGGTCGGCATCTTCCACCTTTTGATACCAGGGCAGCGTGAGGTGGGCATCTATGTGCAGTAGTTCCCCATAGTGTATAACACGTAGGTTGTGCAGATCCACCCATTGTGCCTTGCGGTTTTTCTGCAACAGATCTATCACTTTCGCCAGTGTGCCCATATCCATCTCATCCATCATGCCCGACAGCGATTTTCTCAATACCCTGTATCCTGTCACTATCGTCACTACTGCGAACACCAATGCCACTGCACTATCCAGCCATGGGTACTTCCCGTTCGTTATCAGCAAGAGCCCCACGCCCACAACCACTGCGATGGTAGAGTAGGCATCTGACAGCAGATGACTCCCTGCCGATTCCAGCACCATGCTATGCAGCTTTTTGCCTTGTCTTACTGCATATTTGCCCGCAGCAAAGTTCAGCGCGCCGGCCCCCGTAACTATCATCAATCCTATGTCAAGGTGCTGGATAGTATGTGGCGTCATCAGCTGATGTATCGCCTCGTAGATGATCAATAGCCCTGCTACAATGATCAATGTTCCCTCCACAGCTGATGAGATGAATTCTACTTTGCCGTGGCCATACGGGTGATTGGTATCGCGTGGCCGCGCCGACATTACCACACTGAAAAGACCCAGAAAACCTGCCACAACGTTCACTATCCCCTCCAGTGCATCGGTCAGCACAGTCACCGATCCTGTTAGCCACCAGGCCAGCATCTTGCCACCAAACAGCACCACAGACAGTAAAGCAATGTAACGTTGGATCCTTACAGGCATCTTGTAAAACTAAAGATCGTTGGGTGGAATATCAAGAGATGTTTCCGCCCAACGATCCGTATATGATTTGTACCCTTACGGGTGTGTTTCTTTGTACTTGGCTATTACTCCGTCCAGATGTTTGATGAACTTCGCCACATCAGGGTCGTAACTATATCCCTTTTCTGCCAGTTTATTGCCGTTTTCATCAACAAAGAAGTAGAACGGCTGTGTGTTTGCTCCGAATTTTGATGCCTGCAGATCAGATATTTTATTGCCCACAGTAATGACTTGTGAGTTCAGGTCTTTAGAGAAATGCTGCTCGCTTTCAGGCAGGTCCACGCTATTGAAATCGCAATACAATGACGCAATAATAAAGTCTTCCTTGAGCCGTTTTGCAACTTCCGGATCGGACCACACTTCCCCTTCCATTTTTCGGCAGTTTGCACAATTAATGCCTGTAAAGTCAAGCAGCACGGGTTTCTTCAGGGCTTTGGACGCCGCCAACGCTTCTTCATAATCAAAGAAAGTTACCAGGCCAAGCTTTTTTACTACATAGGGCTCGTTTGGCTTCAGTTCCTTGACATACTTTACTGGGCGTATTCCTCCTATATCTTCCGAATGTTCACTGGCACTACCACCTCCACCAAACGAGTCGAAGGTGCCGGGAGGCGGCAGGAATGCGCTCATGCCATTCAGCGGTGCGCCCCACATACCCGGCAACAGGTAGGTTGCGAACGTGAACGAGATAATAGCCATGAACAATTTGAAGATGGATACATACTCTTGTCCATACAGATTCTTTGCCGGAGCGTCATCGTGCGACAGTTTCAGTTTGCCCAGCAGGTAGAAGCCAAGCAGCAACGATATCACTATCCAGCAGGCAATGAATATCTCCCTGTCCAGCAGGCGCCATCCCTGTGCCAGATCAGCATTTGAAAGGAATTTCAATGCCAGCATCAGTTCCAGGAATCCCAGCACCACTTTCACCTGGTTAAGCCAGCCGCCCGATGATGCCATTTTATTCAGCATGCCCGGGAATATCGCAAACAATGCAAATGGCAATGCCAGACCTATTGAGAATCCGAACATACCAACGGCCGGGCCCGCAATACCGCCCTTGCCCGCCAACACCAGCAATGGTCCTACTATAGGGCCTGTACACGAGAACGATACAATAGCCAGCGTGAGCGCCATGAAGAAGATGCCACCAAAGCTGCCTACACCTGCCTTGGAGTCGGTCTTACTGGTCCACGAAGACGGAAGTGTTATCTCAAACGCTCCCAGGAAGGAGATACCGAACAGCACGAAGATGAAGAAGAAGAACAGGTTCGCTATCCAGTTGGTAGAAAGGGTATTCAATGCATTAGATCCGAATATGGCAGAGATGGCCACGCCCAGAACCGTAAAGATGATGATGATTGAAGCCGAATAATACAGCGCGTTCCTGATGCCTTCTTTGCGGGTCTTGCTGCGCTTGGTAAAGAAGCTCACCGTAATAGGTATCATCGAATACACACATGGCGTTATTACAGCCGCAAGTCCGCCGCCAATAGCCGCGAGGAATAACCACAGCAATGACTTGCTGCCACCTTCCTCTGCAGGTGCTGTATCAGGTGTTGGTGCTTTTGCCGTATCGGTTGGCGCATTGTTGCTGTTTGTTGCAGCGGCAGTAGCTGTTGAATCAACTTGCGCTGAATCGGCAACTGAAGAATCAGGTGCTCCGCCGGCATCAGTTACTGTTATAGTAAAGGGAACATTCTTGGGCGGAAGGCACATTTTATCGTCGCACACCTGGTAGGTATAAATGCCCTTGATGGTGGTGTTGCGCGCTATCGTCAGTTTCTGTGTGTAGTCTACATTGTCGTGAAAGTAGGTAACAATGCCGTCCACGCCATCCATGGGGCCGGTGATGTTGTGTCCTTTTTCTTTCACTTTCCCAGACACTGTGAAATCCGCAGTCTTCCTGAATTTGAATTCAGGTGGTATCTGCAGTCCGTCACCACCCGGTGTCAACGACCAAATATGCCATCCTTTTGCCAGTTTCAGGTGAAAGGTCACCTCATATTCGTTACCCTGAATCTTTTTCGTTTCTATCTGCCACGTGGTAGGGTCCTTGGTTATCTGCGCTATTGCGCTGCCTGCGCCCCACAGGCACATCATGGCTATCAGCAGTATTTTGGTCAGCTTCGTCATACTTGACATCTTCTTTTTCCTTTGTTACTAAGGGCTTTTCTTCAGCAGGGTCTCCCCTCACTATTACTTGATCACAAATTCAAAACTTTTGTCCACCGGTGCAAGGCATTGCTTATCATCGCATACCTGATAGGTGTGTTTGCCGGTTATTTTGGTCGGGCCCTTCACTACAACGTCCTGCACATAATCTATCTGACCGCTCAGGTACGTCACTTTGCCATCCACCCCATCCATAAGGGTAGTGGTGGCTTTCCCGTTCTCTTTCAGCCCCTTCACCTGTACCTTGTCGTTCTTGTCTATCCTGAATTCAGGCACTATCTGAAAGCCATCTCCTCCCGGATGTAACGACCATATATGCCACCCGCTTTTCAGGTTCAGGTGATAGATCAGCTGATACTCTGTAGCCGATTTTTTCTTCAATTCATACTTCCAGGTGGTCGGGTCTCCTGTTTGTGCATATCCCATCACACCTGCAAGAGAAAGTGCTGTTGAAAAGGCAAGATTGCGGAGGGTTGTTATCATTTTTACGCGTTTTGCAATATATAAGACAGTGCAATATAGTTTTCCTGATGGGTAAATTCAGTCATATAGCCGTCTTTTTAACGTTTGTTTTGTATCAGCACAGGTCCGGTGTGCCACAGTTTTTTCCGTATCCGGGTTTATACTATACATCAATGAGCCGATATACGGCTCATTGATGTAGGTTTTATGAACAGAGACCGCTTTCGGTCCCGGTTATTATTTCAGACAGATCAGTTGTGGGCCAGCGCCATCAGTATCGCCTTGCCGTCTATGTTGTTCAGCGGCTCCGAGCACGCCCTTTCAGGGTGGGGCATCATCCCGAACACGTTGCGGCCTGCATTGCAGATACCCGCTATGTTATTCACAGCGCCGTTCGGGTTCGAGTCTATGTGTATCTCTCCCTGCTCGTTGCAGTAGCGGAAAACTACCTGGTCGTTGTCATGCAGCTGTTTCAGTGTGGCTGCATCGGCATAATAGCGTCCTTCACCATGTGCCACCGGTATTTTCAGCGCCTTTGCACCCACGGCCGCGCCAATGCGGTTGTTGGTGCTTTCGCTCTTGATATATACGTTTTTGCACGTGAATTTCTGATGGTCGTTCTGCAGCAGTGCGCCTGGAAGCAATCCCGCTTCGCACAGTATCTGAAAACCGTTGCACACACCCAGCACCTTGCCACCGCGGTTGGCGAATTCTATCACCTGCTCCATCAGCGGACTGAACCTTGCCAATGCACCGCACCGCAGATAGTCGCCGTATGAAAAGCCGCCCGGAAGCACTATACAGTCGTTGGTCGAGAACATGCTCAGGTCACGGTCTTTGTGCCAAAGCATCACTGTTTCTTGTTTCAGATCGTCTCTCAGTGCGTGCATCATGTCGCGGTCACAGTTCGAGCCGGGGAAAACGATAATACCGAATTTCATTGAAGGTCATTTGCCTGCCCAAAGGCAGAATAAGAGTAATAAAAGAGAAAAATAAAAGATAAAATTACTAAACCGTTTGTTCTTTTCAAGCAAAAGCCCGTGAGATATAATTATGCTTAATCCGGGCATGGCTATCAGCCACGTGCTTTTTATAGCCACATCGGTAATGATAGCCACCAAAAGTGATATGATCAGGTAAAATGATATGGCTGTCCAGTCGCGGCGCACATATATATTACTGAGCGCCACATTCTCCTGCATTGCATATACGCCTGTTCCCAGTAATATGATGATACCAGCTATAGTGACGATCAGGTAAAAAGGCGAAACTACGTTTGAAGAAAGCGATACACCAACATGTGGCCACTGTTGCAGCAGATAGAACCTGTCCACCAGAAATAAGATACATACCAGAAAATATAACGGAGTGATGTAACCCATCAATGCCACGCTCCATTCTCCCAGATTAAACGGCCGGAACATCACCATGCCCACTGTCAGCAGCAAAAAGAACGCCAGTAACGAGAATTGGAACAGTGCTGCTGTACATAGCAGGAACCCTGCATTATAGATCAGCTTTCGGGGTTGCGTCGTTTGTGTGAAGCTGAACATGACATCCACTGCACCCAACAGCAGTGTATTCAGTACCATCGTCTCATTAAAGAAATTGAACGGCTGATAAAGCGATGTCAGTAGCAAAAATACAAAGGCAGGTATATATGTGTTTCTTGGAAACAGTTTGTGCCGCGATGCAATGTCTTTTATATATAGAGACTGCAGGAACAATACCGTGATCCCCAGCAGCGTGTAGGCAAACGAACTGTGCCTGAACACAACGTCTATGGCCCGCAGCATATAGTTATACAGAAAATGCCCTGCTACCGGTGTGGGTGCTACAGGGTGCAGCAGCGCCTCTATCTTCACAACAATAGCGAAGAGAAATAGTACCAATACCGTAAAGGGGCTGTTGTTTCTGAATAACCGGAGCACGCTCTGATTTTGCAGCGAAGGTAAGCAGTCTCAGGCACCTTTAAAAGGTGGTTTGCTCCACGATGTGGATAAATATAAAATGGCAGCATAACCCGGTTCGCAGCTTGGTTTAGTACATAAAATTCACCAAAACAATATATGATGGCCCGCTAAGGTCGCAGCCTGTTTTCTCGTCTTTAACTGCAATATCTTTGTTGTATGTACCCTCTACGCCGCATTATTATCATCATTCTTACGTTGCTCCCGTGGGCGCTTCATGCTCAGCATCGGGTCGATCAGCCCGAAATTCTGCTCGTTCAGCTCTCCACCGAGCAGAACCGGCGAACCATGCTTCAGCGCAGCACCAATCCCAAACTCCTCGAGCAACTCAACCGCGATATGAGCGCCATTTACCGGGTCATACGCAACGACTTTCGTGATCATTTCACATTTTGCCCCGTTTATTACTTCCTCGATACCGACCTTGTTGCTGTGCGCGCCGGCCAATACATAAATGTCATCCTGGACAGTGCCGGCCATACGGTGTACCCATCGGCAATAGACGGTAAGAATGTATTGATCGCTGTATATGGCTACGCCCACCACCAGATGCCACCCATTGGTCACATCCGCGACAAGGACGGCGCGCATTCTTTCGATACCCGAAAAGGCCGCCGCTGGGTGGTTTACGATACCAATATGGATCAGGTGGCTTACACACCGGTGCAGACAACCACCCGTGGTGACAAATGGAGGCCCGGCGCTGATAAACGTTGGTACTATCGCTCGCCCCGGTTTGATATCGAGTATCACCCTTGTGCAGCAGACCTCGCGGCAACTCTTTACGACCTCGCCCCCCGTTGATAATGGGTTTATTAATAATTTTCACTATCTTAGAGGTGGTTAACACATAGCGACTAGGCATACGTTCCATAAGACTGTTTCAGGATCATAGTAAGTATTGTTTCACCTCACAAAACAACAACTATTGAAACCTACAGATATCAAAGACCCGGAGTATTTCCATAAGGTCGTGGATTGCCAGTATGCCTGTCCTGCCCACACTCCCGTTCCCGAATACATCAGGCTCATAGCTCAGCAGAAATACTCAGAGGCCTACCTGGTCAACTGGGAGTCTAATGTATTTCCCGGCGTGCTGGGCCGCACCTGCGACCGTCCTTGCGAGCCTGCTTGCCGCAGGGGTAGGGTAGAGGAAGAACCCGTTGCTATTTGCCGGCTAAAACGTGTTGCTGCCGACAATAAGGGCGATGTGAAGAAACTGATGCCGCAAGGGCCGTTTGCGCCCAATGGCAAAAAAGTGGCGCTGGTTGGTGCAGGCCCGTCTGCGCTCACCGTTGCCCGCGATCTCGCTCCCCTCGGATATGAGTTGCACATTTATGACGAGCAAAAAAACGGCGGCGGCTTCATGCGCAGTCAGATCCCGTCCTTCCGTCTGCCCGAGGCAGTGCTCAACGAGGAGGTGGGTTTCATTTTAGATATGGGTGTGCATCGCCACTTCAACCATTATGTCAAAAGTCTGCGCGATCTGCTGGCGCAGGGCTACAATGCGGTGTTTGTGGGCACCGGTGCGCCACGTGGCCGCGACCTCGACATTCCCGGTCGCAAAGAAGGTGCCGCAAATATTCACATAGGGATCAATTGGCTCGCCAATGTTGCTTTCGAACATACCCATTCTATTGGCAAGCGCGTTATTGTATTGGGTGGCGGGAATACCGCAATGGATTGCTGCCGCACCGCGCGCCGCCTGGGTGGCAACGATGTGAAGGTGCTGGTCCGCAGCCCCTTTGCCGAAATGAAGGCATCGCCGTGGGAGAAAGATGATGCCATACACGAGGACATTCCCATAATAGACAACCACGTTCCTGTTGCTTTCGTTACAGAGAATGGCAGTCTCACAGGCATGACATTCCAAAAGGTGCATGCCGTATATGAAGGTGGTAAAAGAAAACTAGTTCCCACCGGAGAACCAGATGTCTTCTATCCTGCCGATGATGTGCTCGTAGCCATTGGTCAGGAAAATAGCTTCCCCTGGATAGAGCGCGACCTCGGTATCGAATTCGATAAATGGGATATGCCGGTGGTCAATGAAACCACATTTGCTTCCACTCATCCAAAGGTGTTCTTTGGTGGCGACGCGGCATTTGGCCCCAAGAATGTGATCACGGCCGTAGCCCATGGGCATCAGGCTGCGGTCTCCATTCACCTTCATTGTAGCGGAAAGGCGCTTACCGACCGTCCCGCGCCCTTCGTTAATCTCGTAAGTCAAAAGATGGGTATTCACGAGTGGAGCTACGATAGCGAGGTGGTGACCGATGCCCGTTATGCAGTGCCCCACGCCGACAAAGCTATTACGCTTACGAACCGAAAGAAAGAAGTGGAACTGGGCTTCGACCTGCCTACCGGTTTTAGAGAAGCCGAGCGCTGCCTGAACTGCGATGTACAGACCGTTTTTACTGAAAGTAAATGTATAGAGTGCGATGCCTGCATGGATATCTGCCCCACGTCTTGCATCACGTTTACTCAAAACCTCGACGAGCCCGACCTTCGTCTGCATCTGAAGGTGCAAGCCTCCAATACCTCACAGGCGCTTTATGTGTCTGATGTCCTGCCCACAACCAAGGTCATGGTCAAGGACGAGGATGTGTGCCTGCACTGCGGTCTGTGTGCCGAGCGTTGCCCTACATCTGCATGGGACATGCAGCGGTTCCTTTACAAGGTCACAAAGGCGGAGGGCTGCTGTTGATACGTTTTTGCCTGTTTTAACATTTTGTTTTGGGTGTAAAAGTGCTGCTCCTGCGTTTATTGAAAAAACACAACCGCATGAGATCACTTTCAGTTTGTTTATTGCTGCTGCCATTGCAGATTTTTGCCGGCGATACCACCACGCACAAGAACGCACTCGGCATCTATACCGAGACCAACGCTGCTTTTGCGGCCACCACAAATCCCGGCATGGGAACAGTGGGGCTGATGTACAAGATAAAGCGCAGCCCCGTTAATTCATTCGTTGCTACCCTCGGCTACACCGGCTACAACGACCGCCCCGAGCCTCGTTTCAGCACTTTTAACAAAGACACCGCATTCTCGCGTCCGGGTGTTACCAAGGTGGGCCTTGTCACTGCTGGTTTCGGCATCGAAGCACAGCGTCATTTTTACCGACGTATAAGTCTGTATGCCGGTGCCGAGCTGCGCGCCGGTTACGGAGCGGGTACTACTGACACCTTCAGTCGCGCTCATTTTAACAGGCCCTACACCAATCCCGCAAATGGTCACGTCAGCCCCTATAACGATTTCACCGACACCAGAATATTGACCAGCGATGTAACAATGGTCACTGGTAGTTTCACCGCCTATCTCGGTGCTCGTGTCGATATTAAGCGTTTGTCCATCGGGTTGCAGTTCATGAACGGCATGCGCTACGAAAACATCATGCCCGACAAAGGTGCCGGTTATTCCAACCTCACCTGGGATCTGTCTAATTTAACCCAGCGTCTCTTGTTCACCTATCGCCTCTGACGATCATTTCCTGATCTTGTTCCTGATCCGGCTCAGTGTCTCGTTGGTGATCCCCAGGTAAGACGCTATGTACTTCAACGGTATTTTCAGCAACAGTTCAGGGTATGCTTCTGCAAAGTACTGATAGCGTTCTTCAGCACTTTGTTTGCGCAATAGTTGTAGTCGTTCCTCGCTCTTTACAAAGTAGCGTTCTGTTATCACACGACCCACATAGTTCAGGTCAGGGTGTTGGTCATACAGTTGTTGCAGCCTATGGTAGTGAATGCGCGCAAGCCGCGTAGGCACTACCGCCTGAAGGCACATATAACCCGGCTTCCGCGAGTAAAAGCTATCAGGTGCAGTGAACGGAGCAAACGGCTCAAGGAACATGGAGCTTATTTCCTCGTCCTCTTTTATATAATACATACGCACCAGCCCCTCTGTGATGATGTACAGATAGTTGCATACTTCTCCGTCACGAAGAAGGTATTCATTTCTTGCCACATCAATATATTCACACCCTTCATCAAAACTACGAATGACATCTGCATCAAGTTTGCGGATGTCATTCATGTAGTTATAAAATGGTTGTAACATAGTCTGTGTTAGTACGCAATATTATCGCCTGGTGAATGTACAAAAATTGACAAATGTCATTTTATGTAATTGTTTTCTCCTGCCATCACTCAACTGCCGCCCGTGCGCACAACAAACAAGAAAGTACTGTCAATGGTGTAAAGATCACTGTTTCCAATGTCGCTTTCGCAGCCAGGTTGCCTGCACTGTTCAGCGCAAAGAGAATGACAAACACCCATAGCACCATATTCACAAGCCTGCCCGGCACTTTTGCTCTTACTTTTTTTGCTTTTATCGCCACAGTTAGCGCCAGCACCATATTCACAATAATTGACGACAGCTCAAATACCAGCATTTCCTGTTGGTTCGTCAGCCGGCCACCCCACACTATGTTGTAAGGCACCACACCCACCATCACACACAAGTGAAACACGGTCACCAGACCTGTGATGACCAGAATGGTATTTACTGCGGCTGTGAATGGTATTCGTCTCATTTTTCTTGTGTTGCAGCAAATGTACACGACTTTAACTTCGTTGGGTGAGGTAATACTCCGAAGTTGCCACTGGCGGTACCCATCTTACGTTTCCTTTACCCCTGTTCGTTCGTCTCTCATCAAATTTCACCTGATCACCTTCAATCGTTTTTAAAAAAATCCGGCCTGCCGAATTATCGACAGGCCGGTCACACCCAATAAAACACCACCTCTATGTCATCTTCCTATCTATTGTCACTCATACCCACGTACGTCAAAAACTCTGTCCTTGTCTTTTCGTCAGCAAATTTTCCTTCGTAAAATGCAGTTACAGTAGAAGACGTGGCGTCCTTTATCCCCCTTGTCGATACACACATATGGTGCGCGTCTATCACCACCGCCACGTCTTTTGTACCTAATATTCGTTGTAATTCTTGTCCTATTTGTATGGTTAATCTTTCCTGCACTTGCGGGCGCTTGGCGAAGTACTGCACGATCCGGTTCAGTTTCGACAATCCTATCACATGCCCGTTCGAGATGTAGGCCACATGTGCTTTTCCGTATATCGGCACAAAATGGTGTTCACAATTGCTGAACAGGCTTATGTCACGCTCCACCAACATCTGGTTGTATTGATATTTGTTCTCAAACAGCGCGATGTTCGGCTTATTCTCAGGATTCAATCCCGAAAAGATCTCCTTCACATACATCTTAGCTACTCTGCGTGGTGTTCCTTTCAGGCTGTCGTCCGTCAGGTCCAGACCCAGTGTGTGCATGATCTCCGCAAAATGATGTTCTATCTTGCGTATTTTCTCTGCATCGCTCATGTCAAACGCATCCTCTCTCAGCGGTGTTTCGCTGCCGCTCGACACATGGTCGTCGCCCATTTCATCTACTTCCACGTCGTTCAGGTCGTTATCGTTATGCAGGGTATTCAACAAAGTTCCGTTCAGTTTCATACAGATATATTTTTAGGTCCAGGTCCGCCGGCAATTTGCCACGCAGGGTGTCATATATCACCACTGCTACGTTCTCGGTTGTGGGGTTAAGTGTCTTAAATTCTTCTACATCCAGGTTTAAGTTCTTGTGATCAAACCTATCAGTCACATGTTCTTTGATAATATTGCTGAGTATCTTGGTATCTACGACATATCCTGTTTTTCCGTCAATCACGCCGGTCACCTTCACCACCACTTCATAGTTGTGTCCGTGGAAGTTCGGATTGTTGCATTTGCCATACAGTTCCTTGTTTTCGTCATCCGTAAGCAGAGGGTTGTGTAACCTGTGTGCCGCGTTAAAGTGCTCTTTCCTGTATACCGATACTTTTTTCATTGTTGCTGACGCAAAGGTAGAGTGAAAATGTTTAAGAAAACCATAAAAAAGATGAACAAAATAATTCATCGCCGTTTTTCTGTGGTTGTAGTTCGTCGAAACCCTTTCCCATGCTGCATTTCAGTATCGATATACAATTTGACTATAGCACTATTGTCTTATGCTGTTCTCGACGGTCGTTATTTCACCTTTTATCTCTTGTACTTTTGTTTATTAAAATATTGTAAAAAGTAAACAGAATGAAAACATACATTTTTGCAGGTGCTTCATCTTCGGTCGCGGTTGAGGCTGCACAGCAGCTCATTGCTGCAGGGCATCGCGTCATTGGTATCAGCACACACGAATCGGTTGGTCCTTACACAGAGTCATTTAAGGTGGAAAGCTACACAGCCGGGCAACTTCCGGCAATCTCAGGCCCCGTAGATGGTTTGGTTTATTTCCCCGGCACCATATCGCTGAAGCCTTTCAGGGGCCTTACGGAGGCCGATTTCCTCACCGATTATCGCATCAACTGCCTTGGGGCGGTGGCTGTAATCCAACAGTACCTAGCATCGTTGAAGCAGGCGGGGAATGCTTCTGTTGTGATGTTCAGCTCAGTTGCGGCTCAGCGTGGCATGCCTTACCATGCGTCAATAGCTATGGCAAAGGCTGCTATAGAAGGGCTCACGCGATCGCTGGCTGCCGAGTTCGCACCTGCCATTCGCGTCAACTGTATCGCACCGTCACTCACCGATACGCCACTTGCATCGCGTCTGCTAAATACCCCCGACAAAGTAGAGGCAGCTCGCAAGCGCAATCCTATGAAGATCGTTGGTGAACCGGCAATGCTTGCCAATACAGTCGCCTACCTCCTTTCCGACGCCTCGGCATGGACCACCGGTCAGGTGCTTGCTGTAGATGGCGGCATGGCAGCACTGTCGTTATAAGAACACACAACGTAGATGGACTATCGTCAGTTTTCAGTATGTTTCACATGAGGAAAAAAGTATCCGAAATAATTGATCTGTGCGTTCCGAAAGAATGTGGATATGTTCTTCGACCATCGGCACTTTGTGGCATACCATTTGTGCAACCTTGTCAGCAAGTGCAGCTATTCATTGGTTAGGTTGTCGGGTCGCTCGCTACAGATCATCTATATCAGCGAGACGATTTTTACAGATACGTAACGTGAAACGGCGCATGTGTTTCATATGGCAAATTTCACGCGTGATAAAAGTGGGAGATTTTTGGGAGATTTTGTTTCGATAAGGTGCTGAGAAGCAGTCTGATAGGTTGTTTTTATTTTTTTCTGCACATTGTGGGCTGTTTTTCAAAGAATGGTATCTCGAATGTATAAACGGATATAAGGCATATAAATGACTCTATTGGCATAAACTATTCTAAAAATGATTTAGCATTTCGATACATGTTCAACCATTAGTTTTGCGCACAAATTAAAAAAGGCAGGTTACTGAGCCCGTTGAAATATATTCGCTACATATCGATCTTTCGCCGGTCATTTGGGTCGTTCGCGCTCAGCATTTTGCTGGTGGTGGCAACGCTGTTTTGTGTCAGCGGATTTGTAAATACATCTGCACCTGTCTCAGAAATTGTTGAACTGTCCGATATGCAGGGAGAGAGCCTGTCATCGGGTGGTCACAACACAGGTTCAGATATCTCCACAGGTTCGCATCGTCACCGCAGGCATCATCACATTGCCAGGCGCAGGGGCATATCAGCGTTCTTTTTCGGCACTCGCCTTCCCGATGAAGTTCGGTCGGTGGTCTCTTATCCGTTACGCCTAAAAATAGGCTACCGCCGGGCGGTGGTGCGTTCGGTCAGGCCTTTTTATTATACCTTTCTTTATAGATATACACTGTTTTAGAGAGTGAGATTTTGTTAAGTCACAGGCTCTTTGCCTGATCTCATTTATTCAACTCTCATAAACAGATATGCGTCAAAACGTCTTAATATCGTTGTGTGCGGCCTTGGCAGTTATGTCATCCTGCAACAACATGGAATCAAAACAAACCGAAAAGCCTTTGGAGGTGCCTGTGGTGAGCATCAGGTCGGTCCCCCTCCAGCTCGATAAACAGTATGTAACAGATATTCAGGCCATCAGAAATGTGGAGGTCCGCAGTAAGGTCTCCGGCTTCCTCGATGCTATCTACGTCGATGAAGGTGCCAAGGTCAGCAAAGGGCAGGTCTTGTTCCGCATCGGCGATAACGAGTACAAGGCTCAGGTGGCTAAGGCCAGGGCCGTTCTCCATAGCATGAGCGCAGAAGCGAACGTCGCTGAATTGGAGGCCGAACGGGTGCGGCTCATGGTTGAGAAAAAGATCATTGCTGCCACCGAACTGGAGCTCGCAAAGTCAAAATTAAAGGCAGCCCGCGCCCGTGTAGAGGAGGCTCAGTCCACCCTCGATCATGCTACCCATTTGTTGTCCTACACCGTTATACGTGCACCTTTTGACGGTGTGGTAGATCGTATCCCGCTCAAAACAGGTAGTCTGGTCAGCGAGGGAACGCTCATCACCACTGTGTCGGACGTGAACTCTGTATATGCTTATTTTAACATATCGGAGAACGAATATCTGGCCTTCAACAAGAATGATGATCCCACTACCATAGACGAGAATAAGGTCGCTACGCTGATTCTGTCAGATGGTACAGAGTACCGCCATAAGGGCAAGATCGAGACTGTGGTAAGTGAGTTCAACGAGAACACAGGTGCCATTTCTGTGAGAGCCGCCTTCCCCAACCCAGACCACTTACTCAAGCACAATGCCACCGGCAAAGTGAAGTTGGTGTCGGGCAAAGTCGAGTCGTTGGTGTTGCCTCAGAAGGCTGCTTTCGAGATCCAGGACAAGAACTATGTCTATGTTGTAGGGGTCGACAATGTTATCAAGATGAGGAGTTTCGACCCGTCGGGCAGATATGGTCAGTACTATATCGTAAACTCCGGCCTGATGGCAGGCGACAAGATCGTTTTCGAGGGGATACAGAATCTCCGCGAAGGTGTAAAGGTCATTCCTCGGTCACTACCGGTCGACAGCCTGCCTGGTATTGCTGCTCAATAGTGCCCGACCATGCGGTTTGGGTTCAATTCCATTCACTTAAAGGATAGTCATGTTCAATATATTCATAAGAAGACCCATTTTGTCTTTGGTGATATCGCTCATCATTGTGTTATTGGGTGTCATCGCATTATTAAAGATACCCGTTACTCAGTTCCCCGATATCGTTCCGCCGTCAGTAACAGTAACGGCCAACTACACAGGTGCAAATGCAGAGGTGTGTGCCAATGCAGTGGCCATTCCGCTGGAGCGTGCCATCAACGGTGTGCCCGGCATGACCTACATGTCAACAGTAACCAGCAACAATGGTACAACAACCATTCAGGTCTATTTTAAAGTAGGCACCGATCCGGATGTGGCTGCGGTAAACGTTCAGAACCGAGTCACCACCGTGCTCGATGAATTGCCGGAGGAGGTGATAAAAGCCGGTGTTACCACAGAGAAGGAAGTGAACAGTATGCTCATGTACCTCAACATCATGAGTTCCGACACATCATTGGACGAGAAGTTCATTTACAACTTCACCGATATCAATATACTTAAAGAGTTGAAGCGTATCGACGGTGTCGGCTTTGTAAACATCATGGGGCTGCAGGATTATGCCATGCGCGTTTGGCTGAAGCCCGACCGCATGCAGGCATACAATCTCTCTACCGATGAAGTGATCAACGCCATAAGGAGCCAGAATGTGGAAGCCGCTCCCGGCAAATCGGGCGAAAGTTCCGGTCAGGACCCGCAGGCGCTGCAATACGTTATTAAATATACAGGCAAATTCTTCAAGCCCGAACAGTACCAGAACATCGTAATTCGTGCTGACAACTCAGGCTCATTCCTCCGGCTGAAAGATATAGCGGATGTCGAGTTCGGATCCCTTTCTTATTCAATGACCTCAAAGACCGATGGGCGTCCCTCCGCTTCTATTATGATTAAGCAGCGTCCGGGCTCCAACGCAAACGAGGTGATAGACAACATAAAAAGTACCATGGCGCGCCTCAAAGAAAGTTCGTTTCCGTCGGGTATGACCTACAATGTCAGCTACGACGTATCACGCTTTCTGGACGCATCTATCCATGAGGTGCTTAAAACGTTGTTCGAGGCGTTTTTGTTGGTATTTCTCATTGTGTACCTCTTCCTGCAAGATTGGCGCTCCACTATCATTCCTGTATTGGCGGTGCCGGTGGCCATCATTGGAACTTTATTCTTCATGCAGGCGTTCGGGTTCTCGCTCAATCTGATGACGTTGTTCGCCCTGGTGCTGTCCATCGGTATCGTGGTCGATAATGCCATTGTGGTGGTCGAGGCCGTCCATGCCAAGATGGAACAACATGGGCTTCCTGCGTTTGAGGCTACTATCAATTCCATGAAGGAGATCAGCGGCGCTATCATCGCTATCACGCTCGTTATGTCAGCGGTGTTTGTGCCGGTAGCATTCATGGATGGGCCCGTGGGTATTTTTTACAAACAGTTTTCTATTACACTCGCCATTGCTATCGTCATATCAGGTATCAACGCCGTCACGCTCACTCCCGCCCTGTGTGCTATTATTCTGAAGCCGGTTCATCACGGGAGTGGTGACGTGAAGAAAGGATTACTGGATCGTTTCTTTAGTGGTTTCAATCGTGGTTACGATGGCATGTTAGGTAAGTATAAGTCTTTATTGCTGGGCATCACCGGTCGACGGATCATAATAATTGGTTTGCTGGGTGTATTCTTTGCTGCAACTTGGGGCGTCAGTTCATTGTTGCCATCAGGGTTCATTCCCGAGGAGGATCAGGGTATGATCTACGTGAACGTTACTACGCCCGCCGGTGCCACTCTGGAGCGTACCGAAAAGGTGCTGGATCAGTTGGAACGCATTGCATCAAAAGAAGATGGGGTAGAGTCGGTGTCAACACTGGCTGGTTATAACCTCATGAATGACATTGCAGGTGCGTGTTATGGTATGATAATGATCAACCTTAAGCCGTGGGACCAGCGCAGGCATGTGAAAGAGGTGATTGCCTCACTTACCGACAAAGCAGCAGGTATATCTGATGCCAGTATTCAGTTCTTCGCGCCTCCAACGGTTCCGGGCTTCGGTAATGCCGGCGGCTTTGAATTGCGATTGCTGAACAGGAATGGTGATGATGCCATTACGCAAACGGCTGAACAGACCAAACGGTTCATGGATAAGTTAGCTCAGTCTAAAGAGATCACGAATCTCGTGACTGGTTACAATCCCTATTTCCCGCAATACATGATCAGCATAGATCAGGATGTGGCAGCAAAGAAGGGTATCAATATAGACAACGCCCTCAGTACGCTCAAAACGCTCCTGGGTAGTTATTACACGTCTAATTTCATCCGCTTCGGACAGATGTACAAGGTGATGTTGCAGGCTGCGCCCGACTATCGCCGGAAGCCGGAGGACATACTTGATCTGTATGTGAAGAACGACAAAGGCGAAATGGTGCCCTATTCAACATTCATCAAGTTGGAGCGTGTGTATGGTCCGGAGCAGCTCACACGTTACAACATGTATCTGTCGGCCATGATCAATGGTGATGCCGCCAAGGGATATAGTAGTGGTGATGTGATTAAGGTAGTGGAGCAAACAGCTAAAGAGATACTACCACGCGGATTTGGAATAGAGTGGTCCGGTATGACGCGCGAACAGGTGCTTGCCGGAAATCAGGCCATTTACATTTTCATTATTTGCCTGGTCTTTGTATATCTGTTGTTGGCAGCACAGTACGAAAGTTTCTTGCTTCCGTTGCCGGTAATACTCTCGTTGCCAACGGGCATTTTCGGCTCGTATTTTCTGTTGTTCCTTACCGGTCTCGAAAACAACATATACGCGCAGGTGGCATTGGTCATGCTTATTGGTCTCTTGGGTAAGAATGCCATTCTCATAGTCGAGTATGCAGTGTTGGTGCGCAAAAAGGGACATACTGTCATGCAGTCCGCTATAGAAGGGGCAGTACTTAGACTGCGTCCCATTCTCATGACATCACTCGCCTTCGTAGCGGGCCTTATGCCGCTCTGTTTTGCAAGTGGTGCCGGTGCTGCCGGCAATAAGGCTATCGGCGTTGCAGCTGCAGGTGGTATGCTCACCGGAACTATTTTCGGTGTCATTCTCATTCCGGGTCTTTACTTCATTTTCGCTTCGCTCGATGAACGGCTGCGTAGAAAAAAACACCTGCCCATTCAGGACCTGAGTATTCATCATAATCAACACAAAAAGCACGAAGAGCATGATCACGAAAACTAAGATTTCTTTCCTGGCCATTGCGTCGGTATTATTTGTAAGCAGTTGTAAGATAAAGGACAGAACATATCTGGCGTCAGATGCGGTTGTGCCCGCTACTTTCTCGGGCCGTTCCGATTCAGCATCTATGGCAGCACTTTCGTACGATAAGTTTTTTAGTGATCGCCAATTGGTTGCACTCCTGGACACTGCCCTGCAAAACAATGCCGATGTGCGGATAGCTTATGAACGTGTAGAAGCCGCTGCTGCAGGTCTGTTATCGGCCCGTGGTGCGCTTCTCCCGTCTTTTAACGTGCAGATGACAGGAGGTTCTACCCGTTTTGGTAACTATACCATGGACGGTATGGGCAACGCCACTACACCGGGTGTTCCTTTCCCCATTATCAACGATTATTTCCCCGGTGTTAGCAGCAGTTGGGAGGCAGATGTGTGGGGTAAGTTGAAGAACAAGAAGCGCGCGTCCCGCATGCGTTACTTTGCCACCAAAGCCGGCGCCGATCTCGTGAAGACGCGACTCATCTCGGAAGTGGCGTACCGTTATTACAACCTCTGTGCGCTCGACGAAGAGTTGTCTATTATCGATACCAATATCCGCCTTCAGACGCGTGCTTTGGAGATAGTGAAGCTGCAGAAGGAAGCCGGCCGGGCTACAGAACTGGCAGTGAAACAATGCGAGGCGCAGCTGGCGCGAACTCGCGGTATGGAGTATCGTGTTAAAACGGACATACTAACCGCGGAGAACGAACT
Source organism: Chitinophagaceae bacterium (assembly GCA_014879545.1). Taxonomy (GTDB): domain Bacteria; phylum Bacteroidota; class Bacteroidia; order Chitinophagales; family Chitinophagaceae; genus Nemorincola. The sequence goes on from JACSRV010000140.1 coordinate 34,734, forward strand.
CAACTTTTTGTTGGGCCGCTACTCGGTGCCGGTGAAGCGCAGTGGCATAAAGTTGGAGCAGGCGGATAGGATCACCGGCATAGGTGTGCCGGCTCAGCTGCTGCAACGGCGGCCCGATGTGGTGCAGGCAGAGATGGAGCTTGCGGCATCCAATGCCGATGTAGCCGCTGCGCGGGCTGCCTTCTTCCCTGCACTTACCATCTCAGCAACAGCCGGTTTTAATGCCTATCATACTTCCGTCCTGTTCGATCCCGTTTCTGCAGCCTATGCTGCTATGGGCGGACTGGTGGCTCCTGTGTTCAACAAAAACCTGATAAAGGCGGGCTACAATGCTGCAAAGGCCGGAAACAGAGAGGCATTTGCTCAGTATGGCAAGACAGTTATGAATGCAGTGTACGAGGTATCCACCAATGTTGGCCGAATAGCCAATCTCAAAGCGCAGTATGCGCAGAACGTAACTGCGGCAGCGGCACTTGACGAAGCCGTTGCTATATCCGGAGACCTGTTTATTGGTGGTTATGCCAACTATCTTGAGATCATCACCGCTCAGCGAAACGCTATAGAGGCCGACCTGGAAGTAGTTCAAAGCAAGAAGAATATCATGATTGGTGTTGTAGATCTTTACCGCGCTCTCGGCGGACGATAGAACAAAAGAAAGAAGCCTTCGATATCTCGAAGGCTTCTCTTTCTGTGGGAGCACACGTGCCATAGGTATATATTCGTAATTCATCGTAAAACGATGTGAATATTTGCCAGTGCGAGTTTGAAAAGGACAGTCACATATGTTCATGCCTTACTATGTTGATTGGTGCTTGTGACATTTGCCGACTATCTGCCGACTGAGTCAAACTTTAGATTCAAAATTTTTCTTCGATAAGACGATTCTTTTAGCTCTTACTCATAATGGCTCTGATGTCATCATTTACCGGATTAGTGTCCTTTGTTAAAACATCGTCATGAAGATCTCTAAATAATTTAGAGTAAGGATGATTGTTGAAATTCTTTTCATCAAAGGAAGCTCCCCCAGCTTCCCACTCATACCATTTTTTATAATTATCAGTCGAATGGGCCAACCCCATTCTAGTTAAAAAGCCGTTCAGGGAAGATCGAGACGATATTAATTCATAAACCTTGTCAACAAAATGCGAAGCATTCTTACGGACATGGGAACGATTATATTTTGTTCTCAACTTAAAAACGTTGATGTTTCCAAACTTGCTAGCTTCATTAATTTTCTTACATTTCCCTATAAGCTGCCGATATTCCGTAGAACCATAAACGGGCTTAATATTCAAGTGTATCTCCGCTATTTCTGATCCAATTTTACCAAGTATAGGTTCAAACACCATTGTTTTGGAAAAGCCTTTGATGTAAGGATTTAAATGAAACTTATCGTCAAAATTCGTCCCTCCTTTGTTAATTGTACTATTGCATGTGTTGTCTCCAGGCACTAAGTTAAATGCTGAATAACACAGCAGTGGATAGGAAGCCTTATCAAAAAAATGATCTAAATAATGAATGGTAGCAGGGGTTCCATGTTCCGTTTTGCTATAATCAGCTTCGCCTATATTACAATATGGGCAATACAGCACAAGGTTCTCAACACGGAAGTGTGTCTTTATTTTATTTGAAACATCCTTAAAAAGGTCGTAGTTAAAGCCTAGCTTAATTATTGTGCGGTCATCTACGCTATCTACTTTATAATTGGATAAAAGCTTTTTGTTTAACTGTTTTAATTGATCGGGAAGGCAAATCAGCAAGTCCTTGAGGTTAGCGCCTTTTTTTTGCGTTAAAAAAGTCATTAAATCGAATAATCCTTTGAGATTAATTTTGAGTAGATTATTTGGACTTTTCACATAGTTCGTCACTGTAGTGACATAGTTGTAAGTATCAAAGTCACTTTCAGGAAGATTCCATCCTTCCACTGTATTGATAATCTTTCTTGTAATATGTTTGTACCGCAGGTATCCTATGTCGGCTGTCGAAATTCCGACACCATTCAAATGCTTTAATGAAACAAGAAGTATATTCACCCTTGCCAAGGCAACATTAGCAACTCGTTTTAAATATTTTTTTCTAAAAGTGGGAAGGTCATCGATTTGTATTCTAATCATGGCGACTTCTCAGTTGTTTAAAACTTGAACGTAAAAAAGAGTCTCCAATCATTCCAATTAGTTTTTCATCATTACTCGACAGGGGCTTTTTCGATTTTATTTTATCAATCATTCGGTTCAGTTGATCTTCTGCGAATTTTCCCATTAAAGTGCCTTTAAGGAAAAAACTATCAGCAAGCAACTCATGGATATTTGCTGCAAACGTCTGAACAGTTACCGCTGCGGGACGAGATTTGCCCGTTTTCTTGTTTATCTCCAGTCTCATTATGTTTTCACCTGGAATGTCCGACAAAATAAATGGTGAGTGTGTCAAAAATAGAATATTAACTGCATCAATTCTGTCATTACTGCCCAAGTGTAATCGAGTGAACGCCCGCAGCAAATCTGTAATAAATCTCCGTTGATACTCTGGATGAAAATAAAGCTCGATCTCATCATATACTATATTCACAGCGTGATATTTCAATCTACCGGCAACGCTAAAGTGAGCAGATTGGAGATTGTTAATGTGATAAATTACCGATTGAATCGTATGGATTAATTGTTGTTCGCCTGAACTTAAAGAGCTGAACTGAGAAATCGAACCTGCATTATTCGACAACTTGAAATCCACTTCAAAAATAGATGGGGGCAGGAACTTCATTATATCAGATCCACGAGGATTATGCATCCAAGTCATTAATTCAGGGAGAGAGAATATTATCTCAGTTTTTTTATTCCCTGTTTCTTGTCGACTATCTAAGAAAAATGGCTCATTGGGCTTCGCTACAATTAAATATTTTAAAAAATATACTGCCTGCTTCAGCTTATACGTGATATGACTTTCATCCACTTTTAGAGCCTTAAAGAACTTCTCATTCTCAACAAATGGCGTGCTTTCGCTAAATTGATAACCAATCTCGAATCCTGGGTAACGTTCGGCTATGAACTCAATTTTTTGGACAATGTAATTTAGAATAGTTTCTTTCAATGGGAAGGATTCGGTCAGTATGTAAGTCAAATCCTGCGGACCAACGTAATCATTTAGAAAAGTGGTCAGTAAGTTCACGTTCCTCGGACTTCCAGCAATCCCAGAAGGCGTTTTCTTAAATAATTTTGGTAGATTATTGATTTTTTTTGTGTTGAGGGTAAAGACAACTTCATGAATATACTGATGGTCTGTAATAAAGACTTTTCCATCCTGATCTTTTTTGTATAAGTTTTCAATCAGTACATTGGAAAGAAGTCGATATTTAGCAAAACCGTTTTCTGAGTTAATGTTGAAATTCCCTTCGTTACGCATTGGATTGATAACCACAGGTGTTTGATAGCCATCGTTTTTATGAAAGAGAGAATTTATCCAACCGCCAAAATATTTTGCATTTAAGGAATAGTGCGAGTAGTTAACCGCTATTGTATAAAAAAAGTATTTAGCTAAAGTTGATGGTTCAATTTCTACATTCTGTATTTTACTGACAGCAGGCGGACCGTCACTTTGAGATTTTTGAGACGGAACAATAGAGAGCTTCGTTCCCACATCAGGAGAAACAATCAATTTGTAACAGGTATTTGATAACTCGTAGTAGATTTCTGCTTTTAACCCATTACGCATCTCATTAATTTCAGCAATCTTATTTGGGATTTTTTTAGGCTCACGCTCTAATGTATGCTTTTGCAATGACAAGTCGTCTTCTTCATTTTTGAATTGCTCTATGGCCTTCTCTATCTCTTCGAAACTATATTCCATCGTCTTATTAATGCGTTGAGCTTCGAACTCCTTGGCAAATTTCTTCTTCTTGACAGCTAATTGCGACAAACGACTTTTTACTTCTAACAGATCCTTTTTCAAGTCCACCTTTAAATCTTCTAAACTTGTTAGGTTTGGTTTCAAAATCTCATGGTTTATTGAAAACATATAGATTGTTGCAAATAACAATTCTACGATGGAGCTCTTACCGGAACCATTTTTTCCTGCGATAGCTGAAATATTTACAGCTATCGTTTGGTTATCGGCCGATTGAACCGAATATAAGTTTTCGGGAACACTGTGCTCAACGGTGATGAAATCAACATTGCTATTCCCATCGATTTCTTCAAATTCGCTGTTGTTAAACTTGTACGAACTATAAAACCTATATATCTGTCCGGCTGTTAGGTTTTTAAGATAGTTTTTATGACAGCCAAGAAGCGGTCTAATTCCAATAAGCCTAAAATCATTCATAAAATTCGATTTCTATAGTATTATGAGTTGGCCATTTAGCCACCCTACTTTCATTGATAACCTACCTGCATTGACCGTACTTTTGCCAAAATAATATTTATCATAGAGTATTTCGAAATAAGTGTTGCCGAAGGAGCTCAAATATAATAGAAAATGAATTATTTTGCGCTACGATCCTGATTGTAAAATATTTATTATCGCCCACGAGTTCTTTCAATAGGAAAGTTTGGTTTAACAAGGTTTGGGCAAAAACACTCACATGGAAAATGTAATTCTATCTAAAGAACAGGTAAAAAAACG
>JACSRV010000242.1 GCA_014879545.1 Chitinophagaceae bacterium
AGCGCGGCGAACAAGGGTGCGAGGCGAGAAAGAAGATGGATGCGGATACCTACACCAATCCGGCACTGGTGAAGTATGTGAACAACAACTATTATGCAGTGAAGCTGGATGCTGAGCGTCAGGATACCATCAATTTTCAGGGGCGTTCGTTCTTTTTTGCGCCTGAGTACAGGGCAAACGGCTTTGCGCTGGAGTTGCTGAAAGACTATCTGGCCAAGGGCGGACAGATGTCTTATCCGCAGACGGTATTCATGCTGGAGAACTTCCAGTCGCCCACACCGGTGCCGGGTTACCGCACAGTGGCAGAGATGGAGATGTTCCTGACCTACTTTGGCGACAATGCTTACCGCCGTCAGCCGTGGGATCAGTATTCAAAGACTTATGTATCGAGGTGGAGCAAGGGGCAGGCGGCACCAACGGGCGCACCTGCGGGGCACTAATTCATAATGAGTCATTTGTAACTAAAGAGGGTACTGCACTGCAGTACCCTCTTTAGCTTTTATAAACTGTCTTATTCTAATTTAGATCTGGGTAGATATATTTCATGTCTGACGTGAAGTACTTGCAGGCGCTGCGCAGGCCGCATTCATCGCATTTGGGCTTGCGTGCCAGGCACACATAACGGCCATGCAGAATGATCCAGTGGTGTGCAATGGCCAACAGGTCCTGAGGGATGTTCTTTACCAATTGCTGTTCTGCCTGCAAAGGAGTTTTGGCATTGGTAGTGAGGCCTATGCGTGCCGATACCCTGAATACGTGCGTATCTACAGCCATGCCAGGTTTGGCAAACACCACAGACACAATAACGTTGGCTGTTTTTCGGCCCACGCCCGGCAGTTGCACCAGTTCCTCGATAGTATCAGGAACCTCGCCACCAAATTTTTCCAGCAACATATTGGCCATGCCTATGAGGTGGCGCGTTTTGTTGTTGGCAAATGTGACACTGCGAATAAACGGCTCCACCTCTTCGAAAGTGGCTTTTGCCAGTTTCTGCGGCACAGGATATTTTTCGAAAAGAGCAGGCGTCACCATGTTCACCCTTTTGTCGGTGCACTGGGCAGACAGTATCACCGCCACCAACAACTCGTAGGGGTTGGTGTAATGAAGTTCGGTTTCCGCGTTGGGCATGTGCTGTTGAAACCAATCTATTGCAAAGGCATACCGCTCTTTCTTTGTCATGTTCGTTGTCAGATCATGTACACTACAAGGCCATCGCGCAGCTTAGGCTCGAACCAGGTACTCTTCGGAGGCATCACGTTTCCGCTGTCGGCAATATCGAACAATTGCTGAATGCTTACCGGGTAGATAGAGAAGGCTACTTCCATATCGCCACTGTCTACACGGTGCTGCAATGCGCCCATACCTCTGATGCCGCCCACAAAGTCTACACGCTTGTCGGTACGCTGGTCTTTGATGCCCAGTATCTTATCAAGCGCGTTATTGCTGAGGATGGTGACATCCAGAATGCCGATAGGATCGGTAGTGTAGGTGCCCGGTTTTGAAGTGAGTTTGTACCAGGTGCCACGCAGGTACATACCAAAATCGCGTGGTTGTGCAGGTTTGAAAGGATCTTTACCATGCACTGATACTTCGAAGTCGGCCTGGAGACTTTCTATAAGTTGTTCCGGTGTCAGTCCGTTCAGGTCTTTTACCACCCTGTTGTAGTCGAGTATCTTGCACTGGCTGGCAGGGAAGATGCAAGTGACAAAGTAGTTGAACGATTCGTCACCGTCAACAGAGTAGCCATTGTCTTGCATTTCTTTGCAAACCTTTGCGGCTGATGCTGCGCGGTGGTGACCATCGGCAATGTAGGTGCAAGGCACATCGTTGCCAAAGTTGTGAGTGATGGCGGCCACCTTGGCATATTCGTCCATCACCCAGAATATGTGGCGTATGCCGTCTTCAGCAACAAAGTCGTACTGAGGGGCATGTTCTTTCTTCCACTCTTCTATTATGCTATCCACACTTTCGCAATCGTTGTAGGCAATGAAAACAATACCTGTTTGCGCACCTGTAGCGGTAATGTGGTCTATGCGGTCTTTTTCTTTCTCGGGGCGGGTGAACTCGTGTTTCTTTATGATACCGTTGTTGTAGTCATCGATTGAAGAGCCGCACACAAGGCCTGTCTGTGACCTGCCGTCCATTATCAGTTCGTATATGTAGTAGCAAGGTTCCGTGTCCTGGCTCAGGATACCGTTCTGGATCATCTGATCCAGATTTTCCTTGGCTTTGTCATATACCTCCTGACCATGCACATCGATATTTTCCGGCAGGTCGATCTCTGCACGGGTCACGTGGTAGAAGTTGTATGGGTTTTTCCTGAATTCGCGTGCCTCAGCCACATTTACTACGTCATAAGGAAGCGTGGCCACCTGTGCAGCCAGTTCTTGTGTAGGCCTCAGGCCCTTGAAAGGAGTGATCTTTGCCATTGCTATCTATTAAATCTTGTATTTCGCGGTGCAAATTACCAATATTGCCCCAACCGAGCAATTCGGGTGAAAATGCACTACAGCCATTTCTTGCGCCTGAACCACAAGTAGATGATGATGGTGACGATGGCCATTGAAGCGAGTGTGAGCGGATAGCCCCATTTCCAGCTCAGTTCGGGCATGTTATGGAAATTCATACCATAGATGCCCACAATAAAGGTGAGGGGCATAAAGAACACCGAGAAGATGGTGAGTACCCGCATAGTCTCGTTGGTGCGTTGGGAGGATATGTTGAAGTAGATGTTGAGCAGGTGGTTGGCATTCTCAGACATAGAGTCGTGAAGGCTCTTTTGTTTCACGTAGAGGTCGCGCACGTCGCGGGTATAGGCATTGCTACTTGCCGGTGGATCTATTTTATCAACAATATCGTGGGTGAGCAGCAACAGGCGGCGTATCACGTCTGTTTTGCGCTTTATAAGGTATAGCCCCTTGAGCAAAGACACTTTTCTGGTAGTAAGGAATACCTGTGTTTCGTAATACTCAATGAGCTCGGTGAGTTGTTTGCCAGGTTCGTCGTAGGTGTGCAGGCCGGTCTTCACGATCTCTACCAGCACCTGTTGCGTAGTGCGGCAGTCGGCATCGGAAAGTAATACCTCGGCTTTTTGAGTGAGTGCACCTATGGGGTTGCGGTGAATTGTGATAATGAACTTATCTGAGGTGAAGATGGCGATCTTGTTGGTGAGTTCCTGTACTGTATCGGCATCTTTGTCGGTGGCATAATACACGCGCAGAATGGTGAAGGTGTAGTTCTTCAGCTGTTCGTACTTGGGCAGGTGACCGGGCTGCATACAGTCCAGCACCGACTCTTCGTGCAGGCCGTACTGGCGGGCTACCTGCCACAGTTCATTGGCCTGCGGATCGGTGATGTCGATCCAATCATAACCGCAATTCCTGCCTTCTGTAAGCTTATTCACCATTGATTTAGCGTCCCTGCATTGTAGCGGGTATGTAAATATACCATGCGGTGGCTGATATGTAGCTATGGTGTGCTGTCAATTTTGGCTAATTTCATGGGCTCAAACCGCATTGATATGTCGCTGCTTTTTTCACCACTCCGCATCCGTTCTGTTGAGTTCCGCAACCGCATTGCGGTGTCGCCCATGTGTCAGTATTCTGCCACCGATGGCATGGCGAACGACTGGCACATGGTGCACCTGGGCAGCAGGGCCGTGGGCGGTGCGGGACTGGTGGTGGCCGAGGCTACGGCTGTGACGCCCGAGGGACGAATATCGGCAGGCGATCTGGGTCTTTGGAATGATGAACAGATCGGGCCTTTGCAGCGAATAACCTCCTTCATAGTCGCGCAGGGTGCTGTGCCGGGCATTCAGCTGGCACATGCGGGCCGCAAGGCAAGCCTCACAGAACCGTGGAACGGCGACACACAACTGCCCCATGAACAGGGCGGGTGGACAACGGTAGCGCCATCGGCAATTGCCTATGCGGCCGACAGAGCCACACCCCGAGCGTTGACCGTGCAGGAGATACATGATCTTGTGAAGGCGTTTGGTGCAGCCGCAAAGCGGGCAGCACAGGCTGGTTTTAAGGTGCTGGAGCTACACGGAGCACACGGCTATCTTATCAACGAATTTTTATCGCCCCTCAGTAATACCCGCACCGACGAGTATGGAGGGTCTTTTGAGAACCGAATCCGTTTTCTGGTCGAGGTGATACAGGAGGTGCGCAAGGAGTGGCCAACTGACTACCCTTTGTTCCTGCGTATATCGGTCTCCGACTGGCACCCTGAGGGCTGGAGCGTGGAAGACTCGGTGCGACTGGTGCCCATTGTAAAAGATCTGGGGGTGGACCTTATAGATTGCTCGTCGGGCGGCAATGTGGCCGATGTGAAGATACCGGCGGCCCCCGGCTATCAGGTGCCGTTTGCGGCCGCGGTGCGTGCAGCCGGCATACCCACGGGTGCGGTGGGCATAATAGTGAAGGCGCAGCAGGCCGAGGACATACTTGCGGCAGGGCAGGCCGATATGATATTTATGGCGCGCGAGTTTTTGCGCGATCCCTATTTCCCGCTGCATGCCGCTGCCGATCTTGATGATGACGCGTTGCCCTGGCCGGTGCAGTACGAGCGGGCAAAGCGGAAAAATCCGGGTCGTGGGCGGAGCTGACCGAATTCCGGCTACCCTAATGCTCAATTCCCTAATTTTGCACCCTATGGTATATCTGACACGTGTAGAGCATTTTAATGCCGCCCACAGGCTGCACAACCCGGCCTGGAGCGATGCCGAGAACAGAGAGGTATTTGGCAAGTGCGCCAACGAGAACTGGCACGGGCATAACTATGAGCTGCATGTAACAATAAAGGGGGCGCCTCATCCGCAAACGGGCTTTGTATATAATGCCAAGACGCTGGGCGACCTCATAAAAGACGTGATAGTGGAGCGTGTGGACCACCGCAACCTGAACCTTGATGTTGACTTTATGGCCGGTAAATTCACCAGTGCCGAGAATTTCGCTATTGGTATCTGGAACGAGCTGAAGCCGCATATAGAGAAAGATGGTGTGCTGCTGCATTGCGTGAAGCTGGTGGAGACACGCAGCATATTTGTAGAGTACTTCGGATAAACTATTTCAATACCACTATTCAACGTCAAATGGGGCTGTTGGCTACATTTGACACAGTTATCACACACTCAAACCTTCTGCTTTGGCTTACAATAAAACAGAATCATACGACCCGGCGACCACCGAATCGCTGAAGGCAGCCTATTCTTCCATCATATCGGCAGTGGGCGAGGACCCGGCGCGCGAAGGGCTGCTGAAGACGCCCGAACGCATGGCCAAGGCGATGCAATTTATAACGCAGGGCTATAATATGAACGCTGCCGACATCATCAATTCGGCCAAGTTTCATGAAGACTACAGCGAAATGGTGATCGTGAAGAACATAGAGCTCTATTCGCTGTGCGAGCACCACTTGCTGCCGTTCTTCGGCAAGGCGCACATAGCCTATATACCCAATGGTGTCATTACCGGCCTCAGCAAGCTGGCGCATGTGGTGGAGTGCTACAGCCGCCGCCTGCAGGTGCAGGAACGCCTGACGCACCAGATACTGGATGTGATACAGGAAACACTGAACCCGATAGGCGTGGGCGTGGTGATAGAGGCGCAGCACCTGTGCATGATGATGCGTGGCGTGCAGAAGCAGAACAGCGTCACCACCACATCGGCTTTCAGCGGTCAGTTCATGAAAAATGAGACCCGCTCAGAGTTCCTGAAACTGATCTCGGCGGATTTGTCATAAAAGAATATTCGGCCTATATTTGCACCCCCTGAAAAGGGGAATCGGTTCAGGACGTAGCCCCGCCTAATGCGGGATACAGTTTGAACCAGATTGTTCGGGACGTGGCGCAGTCCGGTAGCGTACTAGTATGGGGTGCTAGGGGTCGCAAGTTCGAATCTTGTCGTCCCGACAAAAAGAAAAACGGATGCCTTTTCGGCTCCGTTTTTCTTTTTCCCTCCGCTCCCGCTCTCACTCTCGCTCTGAATATGCTGGTTTGTTCCCGTTTTTGCTTGTTGTTGCTGTTTTTTTAAGTACGTAGTTTTTAACTTCGCTGAAATAACTAATGTTTTGAGAGTCCTAAAAACAATTACAGATTTCTGTTCAGTCGTCATTATATTGGTGTTAGGTACAACTTTATTATTGTTGATTCTTCCGCTTTACTTAATTCTACTTCCATTCATCAAGCGAAACGAAAGGAAATTTGAGGCCGCTTATTGCAACTTCCTGAATACGCAAAATGAAAACACATTTTTTGTTTACACGAGCAAAAAGAAAACAAAAAAGTTTGTTGAGGACGCGCTCCTTCCAAATTTTCGTAAAGAAATTAAAGTTGTCTTTCTGGATGGCGAAACACCACGTTCGGACTTAGAAACTCGGTTTGTCAGTAGATTGTTAAATGATCAAAAAGTTGTTGGAGGATTTCCTTGGCTGATTAAAATTTCAAGTGGCAGACCAGTAGTCAACTCGTTAAATAATACAGTCTACAACGCAATGAGAGATGGTAATCCGCAGGCAATATTATCACTCATCAATTCACAATAATAAATTGGACAGTTCGAAAGCAGTCCAGCTAACTCCCGGAAAGTATTTGCCAGTTCTTGCCAGTTGTTCCCTATACTTCCCCAATCATCCCCCAAAGTGCATTTAAAGCGAGCAAGTCGTGTATAAACTTGCCAGTTGTTGCAAGTTTGTTCCCGTTTTCGGTTGTTGTTACAAAAGATTCCTGATTTTTCCATTCGAATCAATTAACGGTGAATTTTTCTTAATGATGTTATCTCTCCTGCTTTGTTCGGTATGGTTATTCTTAAATACTTTTCTTCGAGTGTAAATGGCAGACAATTTGATATTTCATCAATATAATTCCAAAAAGCCTGATTGGCATTTTCGAATGGAAAGTACAGTGTAGGCGCAATGGATTTAGTTTTTGAAAGCCATATGCAAAAGTTAGAGCTATTCTTTTGACCAGGTAGTTCGTTTTTCGTAACTGAATCTAATAATTTGAAATGGTACGAAATAAACAATTGCATTGGTCCAAGCTTAGATTGGGGCATGGGAACACGGGAAAGGTAATCAAGGGCTTCGCGAAATTTTTCAGCAGGAATTTCCCATTCGTGTTTCTGCGTTTTAGTGGGTTCGCCGGAAGGATAGTGAAATCCAATAGGTGATATTTTAGCGCTACCCTAAAGTATTGCTGTGTTACGAATAATTTCATCTAGCTGACCTGCCGGGTCGGAATGATCAAGCGCTGTAAACGCAGTTAACCGCAAAGACTGTGGAATGTTCACATCAACCTTTGTGTAAGTGCTAAAAAAACGATGTATGTCATCAAGAATTTGGTCATACTTATTCCGATTAAACTTTTGAGTTGTCCTACTTTTATCAAGTGAATAGATTATGTATGACTGATCCATATTTTTCTATTGATCATAAATGTACTTATCTAGTTCGAAAGTTGTCCAGCCATTCCGACAACAATTACAGCTGAGGAACGAGCATCGGTTCTCAAACGAAAGGACATAGAAAGGAAATGCAATGGAAAAACTTCATAAATTTGGTAAATGAAAATTTCGCTACAGTATGTGAATGATGTAAGCGGTCACACACAGGCCGTGCAGCTGCCGGTGGCGGATTGGGAAAAGATCCTTTCCAAACTCAGGAAGTATGAACAGGCATTGCAGTTGAAATCTGATCTGACCGAAGCATTGGAACAGGTGAAGGAATTGCGGACAGGTAAAACCAAGAAGCAAACCTTGAACGAATTCCTCGATGAGCTTTAGTGTATTCCCCACTGAGAGGTTTAAGAAGGACGCGAAGCGACTTGTTAAGAAGTACCCATCGCTAAAGCACGAACTTGCTGAACTTTCCCATATGCTAAGTATCCATCCGGAGTCGGGCACTCCTCTTGGTAATGATACATTTAAGATTCGAATAGCAATAAAAAGTAAGAATAAGGGTAAGAGCGGCGGCGCCCGTGTGATAACTTATGTTGTTTCAGGCGATAGGGAGGTGTACTTGCTTACAATGTATGATAAGGCTGATTTTGAGTCTATAGATGAGAAGATCTTGAAGGGTATTATTTCAGGAATTCGTTGATGACCACACTATTCTGGTTTGAGCCACATTTCCCCAATCATTCCCAAAAGTGCATTCAAAGCAAGTAAGTCTTTTATAAACTGGTTCGAAAGTTGTCCAGTCACCCCTACTTCGTTATTATAACAGATGCAGCTTATGTGATTCTGTAAGTTTCTTCATTTTTGTTTTTTAGGATTTTTCAAGCGTGTGAGGTCCAACAATGTCGTCGGAATTTCTGTTGCCAAGTTGATTGAAAATTTCCTGAAGTCGGCTAATATCCTCGCGTACTTGAACCGAATAAGAGGAGCGGCGTAGAAACGTAAACACAACCATTAGGGGCAAGGAAAAAAGTAAAATGAAAGGTGTGAGAAATATTATCTGAAGGGCGATCCCAATTAGCATTGAAAGCCACCAGACATTCTGATTGGGGTCGTTAACAACAACCTCAATTCTTGTTCCTTCTTTGCTTTCGTTAATTTGACCGATTAACCTGGGTTGGGCACGTATTCTGCCAATGTTAGACCTTCCATATGAATAGAACTTGCGATTCAACGAGAAATATTGGTTATTCACAATACCTTCAAAGTAGCGGTAATTGCTGGTTTCCCTATCAGCCCATTCACTTAGAATATCTACTGTTACTGCTTGTTTGTCCATGACATTCGATGCAATTGCATCAGTAACCTGCATTTTATTAACGGGTACTACAAAGTGGTACTTTTTCGCAGGAAAAAACTCGATACCCATGGGATGGAATGTAAGCTACGTGATAAAAATACGACGTTAGTTCTACACTTGTCCACTCGTCCCCGAAACTCCTAGGGCAGTTCTAAAGTGCCGCTTTTTGTTTTTGTGTACCTTTGCGTAAACAGTCTATATGAAAGGGGTGAGCTATCTGATTGACGAGCAGAACAGAAAAAAGGCAGTCGTGATTGAGATGGCAACCTTAGAACGCTATTCGCGGGAACTAGAAGATTTCCTTGCCGGATTGATTGCGGAATCGAGGAAGGATGATGAAAAGATTCCTTTAGAAAAGGTTATTACTAATCTTAAAAGAACTTAGTCAAATTATAGAATCTTGAAATTCACTGGCTATTGCTGAATTTCACACGAACAGTTAGCGACCTACCCCTTATCACTCTACCAATAGTTTTATCTGACCACCTTAGTATTGTCATGGCAAGAGTGTTTTCTACATTGTGTTTATTGGTGTTGTTTTCTCAGATAGGAGTAGCTCAAACCTTCTCTAATTCTGTAAAGGCCGAAATGGCTCTGCTGGACAGTATGTGTAAGGCATGTATTGACGAGGGTGGTACGCCGCTATCGGAATGTGAGAAGGTGCGCCACCGCAAGCTGGATACACTGCTGAATAACGTGTGCAGAGAACTGCGGGTGACGCTTGATTCTGCATCCTTCCGCAAGTTGCAGAAGGAAGAACCTGCCTGGTTGAAGAAACGCGACGCTAAACAGGAAGCCGCACAGTCCAGAATAGGCAGAAGTTCGGCCGGAGTAGATGCCGATGAGGCGGTGGCTATCAGGAGCGACTCTTATTTTGTGGAGCAGCGCATACGCGAGTTGCTCAGGGAGCTGAAGTAGCGTCCGGTGGTGCGTTTGTCTACTGTCATTCCTGTCAGGCTTCGGCAGATTAACAAAATATAGTGCCTTTTTCAAATAAAATCACCTATCTTTGTGTTGAAATAAGGCGCCAGCCTCGGCTTTTTCTGCCATAGACAAGATTTTTTTCTTTTTCTCTCAGTTCTCGCGTTCCCGGCTGCCTTTCAGATACTGACCGCTTACAGCAGTTCATGTTTCGCTTCATTATACGGTGTTTGTGTGCCGGCATGTGTAGCCTCGTTGATCTGGTTTGTGGGTAAGTGCCGCAGGTTATGATCAGGCCTATGGTAAAGTTGGTAGCGGATTGTAAACGATTAAAAAACCGTTGACGGAATTATGAGTGAATCTTTTGCCAAAAAAGAGAAAGAAAAACAGAAGGCCAAAAGCAAGCAGGACAAGGCCCAGAAGATGAAGGATCGCAAAGCGAACGCATCGAAAGGGAAGAGTCTGGAGGACATGATGGCCTATATTGATGAGAATGGCAACATTACATCTACGCCGCCAGACATGTCAAGGCGGGTTGAGATCAGTCTGGATGACATCCAATTGGGTGCAGCTCCGGTGGTGCCTGAGGAGGTAGTGAAGACGGGTGTTGTATCTTTCTTCAATGAGACAAAAGGGTATGGTTTCATAACTGAAGAGCGCACACGTGAGAATGTGTTTGTGCATAGCAATCAGTTACTGCAGCCTATCAAAGACGGCGACAGGGTTTCGTTTGAAAAAGAACGTACTCCGAAAGGGTTCAGCGCAAT
>JACSRV010000187.1 GCA_014879545.1 Chitinophagaceae bacterium
CAATACGGATGCCCGAATAAAACTTAAGAGACTTTATCCGTCATTACAGGATTAACTTAACACTAGTACATTCATTAGCAATTGTACCACTTACCATGAAGAACGTTCTTATCACCGTATTGTTTTTACTTGTTTTCTGGTCGGGTAACGCCCAGGTCACACCCAGTCTTGTCAAAGACTTGTCGCCGGGAAAGGAAAGTACCGGGTTCATTTCAGCAGCAACATTTTATAACAAAGTTGTTTTTATAACAACGTCATATGGCTCGTCAATTACATTTCTCTTATGGATAACTGATGGGACCGGTGACGGAACCACATTTTTGAAATCTTTCAACTTTAACGGACCGCCCACGGGATTCGTAACAATGAATGGCAAACTTTATTTCTCCGGTGCCAACGGGGACTTTGGCTGGGAATTGTGGGTCACCGATGGAACGCCGGCAGGTACAACAATGGTCAAAGATATATATCCGGGTATTGGTAGAGGCATTGTGGGAACTCCGGTAGTACTATTTGATAAACTGTATTTTTTTGCTGACGACGGAATCCACGGTCAGGAATTGTGGATCAGCGACGGGACCCCTGAAGGAACACGTCTTTTTATCGACATCGATCCGCTGCCGTTGACGGGAATTGCGCCACGCAATTTGGTGGTCATGGATAACAATTTGTATTTTACTGCAGAATATAGGTCCAACTCACGCACTTTATGGAAGACTGACACGTCAGGGAAGAAGTGTCAGGCTATTGATGAAATTGGGGTGAACGGAAATGTCACTGAGTTTATTGTTGCAGATCATAAGCTGTATTTCACAATCGAAACTAGTAACGGGACTAACGCACCAAGCTTTTATTTCTGCTGTACCGACGGAACGAAGAGAGGAATGCAGGGGTTAAAAGTGAATGTTAATCAATTGCATGATTATGCGTTCATGAATGGCAAGCTATATTTTTACGCCAATTCTCTGGATTTATACATATATACAATTGGGGAAATATGGGTCACTGATGGTACCCCGGAAGGCACGAATATTATTGCCGAGTCTATCATGTCAAATTGCTATAGCGATGCAAGGCGGATCGGTCTTACCGCCTTTAAAAACAAACTGTATTTTGGAACGCGGGGTAATGCCGACCAGAAATACTGTTTGTGGGAAAGTGATGGAACCGCTTCCGGAACCAGACCAATGTCTAGTTTCAGGAAACCACCATCCGTCGAAAATGCCGAACTCCCCAAGCACCTGACAGTTGTAAACGGTTATCTTTATTTTAAAGCATTTGATAAGACCACCAATCGCGTGAACCTGTGGCGTTCAGATGGCACCGGGCAAGGTACTCGCATGATTGAAAAAAAAGGTGCCAGAGGCAACATTGCGGGCGGTTATTGTCATGTTTTAGCCACGCCTATATCAGTATGTGACAGCACTATTTATTTTCCTAATCTATACGATGATGCAGTTACCGGAATAGAGCTTTACAGGATCTCAGCACCTTATCCGGAAAGTGATACCATTGCTGATAGCTCAGTTGTTCAAACAACAATGGAGTTTTACCCCAATCCGGTGGCAGATGAATTAAACGCCTATTTCGTTTTCGGTCAACCAACAGATTTCGATCTGGTTGTCGTAGACGTTTGCGGCAGAACGATAAAATACCTTGAAAAGAAGAAGCACGTTAGCGCAGGCTGGTCGTCGGCAACTTATTCCTTTAATGACCTACATGAAGGTGTGTACATGATTCATATGATCTCTAACGAGACTTCTAAAGTGCGAAAGATTGTTGTCAGACGATGAATCGGGTTTGACCACACCATTGGTGTATTTTTGACAATAATGTCTGGATTAAAACAACAACTCCACAACCTCTGCACGGCCTACATTGCTCAGCGCGAACAGCAGATAGGCAGGGCTATAGCAGATGCCCGCGAATCGGTGGCCAATGAGACCAAGAGCAGCGCCGGCGACAAATACGAGACCGGCCGCGAGAGGATGCAACAGGAGATAGACCTGAACATGGCAAGGTTGGCTGAGCTCCAAAATCAGAAAGCCGCATTGGTGCATATTGCTACCGATGGCTCTTCGCCGGTGGTAGTGCCGGGTTCGGTGGTGTTTACCAACAACGGAGCGTTTTATGTGTCCATCAGTGCCGGTCAGCTTAAGGTGGATGGTGTCACCTTTTACGCAGTGTCTCCTGCATCTCCGGTGGGTAGCGCGCTCATGGGGCACGGGGCGGGACACACCTTTCAACTGAACGGCAAACAGTTCGTTATAGAAGGGGTGGAGTAGTGGCTGCTGAAGATACCCCTATCACTTCGTTATCAATCTGCCGCCGGCTACATGAATGGTGTGGGGTGGGGCGTACATCTGTGGTTCCTCGGGTTTGTTCAGGAAGGTCGCATCGCCCTCCTGAGCCCACCTCAGTATGCTGAAAAGCTTGGTGAACGAGTTGAGCCGCGCAAAGTCGTTGAGTGAATTGCATAACAGCGGAACGGCTGCGTTCAGGTTGCTGTAACGGCGCTCGCCCGAGAGCATATGCCAGAAGCTCAGCGCGTAATTGCTGTAGCTTGTGTCAGTGTTATACGCATCTATGAATCCGCCCGACGACGAGATGACCAACGGCGAGGCATAAAACTTCCAGCCACTGTGTTTGCCCACATATACCATAGAATCTATGGTCACAGAATCGGTATGGGAGAGGGTGTTGTTGATAGCCAGTAACGGACGGATGTCCTCCTCTGCACGCAGCCACACATCGGCACGGGCGGCACACCGGCCCAGATCCAGATTGGCTATCGCCGGGTGAATGTCGATCTTGTGGGTTTCATC
Source organism: Chitinophagaceae bacterium (assembly GCA_014879545.1). Taxonomy (GTDB): domain Bacteria; phylum Bacteroidota; class Bacteroidia; order Chitinophagales; family Chitinophagaceae; genus Nemorincola. The sequence continues at coordinate 2,826 of JACSRV010000187.1, forward strand.
GCCTTCGGCATTTATCAGGCCCACTCCGTATCCCTTGCGTATGTGTGGTATCAGGCTGTCGTTTATGTCGAACAGGATCTTGTGGGCGGCATAGACATCTTCCAGAAATACTCCCGTCATCAGCAGGCGGCGATCATCTTCAAAATGAAACTCCAGCGAGCCGGTGGCCGGGTTGTCGCCACGTTTTTCATCGGGCAGCCACACCACACGGGTGGGCGCCTGGGGCAAGGTGCTATCGGTTCGGAATTTGTTGCCTATAACAACACCGCCCCATTTGTGCTCGTTGCGTATCATGGAGTCGAACGCAAACGCCTTAGGCGATATCTCGCGGCCCAGGTAGTGTTTGTAGCGCCACGCAGCCACCGTCACAAGTTGCCGGTCAGTGTTCTCTATTTTATGTCCCGGTGCGAATCTGGTGCGTTTGTACCCCGAACACAGCGGCTTCACTTCGGGGTGCATGCCCACGCTGGGGTTCGTACGGTCCAGGTCGTGCACCACGCGTTCCAGCACGGGGCCTGTGTTGGCGGCATACAACTGCGCACCTTTCAACAGGGCCTCCTGATCGCTGTTTGCGGTAGTGAGTATCTCATAAACCGAGTCTATGGGCAATTGGCCATAATCAGACAGTACTGTTTGCGGACCGCCCAGCATGCCCCGGTCGGTATAGCGGGTCACAGCGAGGATGGCCCTGCGCACCGTGGGGGTGATGGCCGTGTCTGGTGCCGGGTCGTTCACGTCTTTGGCATACTTCACCTTCTTGCCGCCGCGCACACGTGCCTTACGCATGGGTTCGAAGTCGCGGTCGTAGCGGAACGACTCAAAGCGGTCATTCATCAGCTTGTCCATTCTGCGCAGCATCTTGGCGCCCTGGTGGCGACGTTCGGCAGCACGGTAGGCCATATCCACCTTGCGGGCGGCGGGCATGCGTGCCCACTTATCCTTGTACTGTTTCGGCGCACGGTAACCCACCGTCTTCAGCAGTGCACCTGTCTGGTCTCGGTGGCGGCTCGTGTAGTGGGCCACCACATTCCATCCGCCATGCCTGTAGGGCGATGTCTGCGCCCCGGTTCGGGTGGACAACACACATGCCATGCCCAATATGAACAAGGATGTAGCACGTGAGGTGCAGTACCATCGGGTCATTGCAGCAAGGGGGCGGGGTAAAGCCATGGTAGACGGTTTAGAGGTTTTAGATCTAGCGGAAGCTGTTGAATTCGAACTTCTTGCGGAAGTGCAGTTGTTTGCCATATATGGCAGGATCTTTCAAATGCTGACGTATGTAGGCCCGCAGTTCAGCGCTGCTCTTCATTTTGTACAGGTTGGGGTCGGTGACCAGTGTAAAGGTCACGTCCCAGCAGTGGGGTACATCCACCTCATCAACGCGTAGTAACACAGTGCCGCGGAATGAAGGTTCATTAAAGAAGCTCCTGTAGGGGGCATTGAGGAACTTAACGCCGTCTACCTCAGAGAAGAAAGCAGTGCTATGTTCAAGTCCGCGGTTATCGCCGCCGCGGTTCATATAGGTAATGCTGAAGCGATAACTTCCATCGCGCTCTACGACAAAGTAGTTGTTGGCATTGGTGTCTTCTTTCAGTTTCCAAATGCCTTGCATGTGAATGTCGGTCTCGGTATTGGGGTGCTCGTCCAGTTGGTATTCTGACAGGAACCGGACAGGTGGCTCCTTTTCGGTAGGGGAGAAAGCTAAAAGAAGCAAGAGATAAAATGACAGCATGGTATATTTTTTTTAAAGGTATGAAGATGAGCCGACTAAGGCAAACAGAAACGGAACAATTGTTCCTGACCGGGCTGAGGGTGTAAGGTAATTTTGATGCAAAACAGTATTTCATGAAATCGATCAAGCGAATTTTGTTAAGTGGATTGATGCTCGCGGCTCTTACTGCAGAAGTGAATGCCCAATGGCCCGGTGTGTACCTGCAGCCGGTTACAATTACCGGTATGCCGGGTCTGCAGTCCTTTGTTTATGGCACTCACAACGGCCGTTGGGTGTTGCTCGGTGGCCGCACCGACGGATTACATCGCAGGCAGCCAACTGTCTCGTTTGCCGATGCAGGTAACAACAAGCAGATCTATGTAGTAGACCCTGCCACCGGCAGCGTCTGGAGCAAACCGTTGTCATCATTGCCTGTGCCCATGCAGGAGCAGCTATGTTCCACCAATATGCAGTTTCATCAGCGCGATTCGATCCTCTACTGTGTAGGTGGTTATGGTTATAGTGCCACTGCCGCCGATCACATCACATATCCCTATATAACAGCGATAAACGTATCGGGTCTCATTGACGCGGTTATGGCGGGTGGCTCCATCACAGGCTACTTCAGGCAGCAGACTGCGCCGGAATATGCTGTTACCGGCGGACATCTCGATATGATCTACGATATGTTCTACCTGGTGGGCGGCAACAAATTCACCGGTCGATACAACCCTATGGGTGGTGTTTCTTATGTGCAGGAATACACTAACCAGATAAGGAAGATGACCATTGCCGACGATGGAACAACCATGACAGTCACACATCTGCCGGCCGTCACCGATGCAACTAATCTGCACAGACGCGACTACAATCTTGTGCCGCAGATATTGCCCGATGGCAAAGAAGGGCTCACTATGTTCTCAGGCGTGTTTCAGCTCACTGCCGATCTGCCCTACCTCAGTTGTGTGAATATCGATAGCAGTGGCCACAATGTGCCATCGGGTTTCTCGCAATATTACAGCCACTATCATGGCGCTAATCTGCCGGCATACAGCACTGCCTCCAATGAGATGCACTCGCTGTTTTTTGGCGGCATAGCCCAGTACTACGACAATGCCGGTTTGTTGGTGCGCGACGACAATGTGCCCTTTGTAAAGACCATATCGCGCGTGGTGCGCAACAGTGCCGGGGTGATGACGGAGTACAAGTTGCCGGTAGACATGCCCGGATTGCTGGGGGCAAGCGCAGAGCTGATACCTGCCGCAGGCGTACCCATGTTTCCCAACCATGTGGTGGATCTGGATGCCATAACTGCCGATACAACGCTTGCCGGTTACATAGTTGGTGGCATCAACAGTACTGCACCTAATATCTTCACTGTCAATACCGGCGTCGAAAGCAGTGCATCCACCGTGGTATACAAAGTATATCTGGTTCGTGGTAGCGGGGTAGGGACCGACAAAGCCAATGTGCAGAGTACAAACGGCCTTGCGTTGCAGGCATTTCCTAACCCCCATGAAGGAAGCATTTCGGTGATGTTTGAGCTCTCGGCGGTGTCAGATGTTACACTAACAGTTTCCGATGTATATGGCCGGATAGTCATGGAAGAAACGATATCAGGTATGGCAGTGGGTAGGCACAAAAGACAATTGCACCTCGGAAACCGGGAAAAAGGCTCTATTTACATGCTGAACGTAAGTACCCCGACCGAAAGCAGCAATCTTAAGCTTATTACAGGGCGCAGGTGATTAACGCATCAACTCGTCACTTGCTTTGTTTCACAATCAAATGTTTGCTTTGAATTGATGTGCTCACAATGTGTAACAGGTAATTGCCATCTGTCAGGTCTCTTGTATCAATAGTGGTGGAGCTGGCGGTGTTTCCGTAACGCAGTAGCTTGCCGGTCATGTCATATAGGTAGTAGGTCGTGGCCACGGGAAAATGCAATAGAAGGTTGTCAGAGAACGGGTTTGTAATAGTAGGTATCACTTTACTGGGTATGTTTCCGGTCTGGGTCGGAGCAGTCTCATCGCATCCCCACTGGCTGTATGGTGTGCCAGTCAGCGTTGACCATGTCTGGAAAGTATCAAACTTCTCTCGAATGCTTGCCCACACGACTTTGTTTTGTGTTACCAGGGTATTGATGGAGTCCAGCAGCGTAGCTACTTTGGTAGTAAAGGGGGCAGAGAAATCGCGTTGATTGATCATTACCGACATGCAGTAAAATCGGTTTCCGGGCCACGTTCCCGACGCAATATTGTTTGCCGCCTGCTTTACCGCATTAAATACGGCCACCGGATTTGACGTGTCATACAGAACAGCCGAACAGCCGTTACCTTCTACCCAAACGTTGCCCGCCGGGTTATGGGTGAAGAAAGCCACCGAGTCTGTGGCTCCGGTTGGTTTCCATATCCCGAAGTTTCGGGCGTCGTGGCTATGAGGAGGTGTGCTGCCTGCTCCCCAGAGTATCTGAGCCTGCCACGAATTACCGTATCTCACTCCTATGACAGGTGTTAAATAGGGTGTCCAATCGGCAGATGAATATGGGTAATACAGAAATCCTCCAACCGTTCGACTGTCGGGCACACCTGCCGAATCGAGCAGATATACAACATCAGCAATGTTATAATTGTAAATGGGTGGTTGTTTTTTGGGTCTCGGGTCTATAGTCACCCGTCCTGTATTGTGCATCCACTCCAGAATATCAGAGTGGCTCGTGTCTGCATGTTGGTATTTATGAACAGCAAGTACGTATTTCGAATTGGTCTGGAAATTCCATTTCGCATTCTTCGTCACTACCAACTGTGCTATGTCGCGTACGTGCCCGGTAGAAGTAGTGAATAAGACCGAGTCTGTATCGTAGTCTTCTCCGCTCATTTCGTTATGCGAAGTGAGATTGAGGTAAAGTTTAGGCTGAGAATGCGCGCAATTGAATAGCATTGTGGCTGCGGCAACAAGCAAGTAGTGTTTCATATGTTAGCGTTTTGAAGATCCTGAAATTGATATGCGTATTAAATATACTATTAAACAATTGAATATTCGAAACATTTGTTCTTTTTTGTACTAAAATACGCGGTCATTGTCTCGAACTTGCAGTTGCCACATTCATAGTGCCGGACACAATAAAAGCCGCTATGAGCGGCTTTTATCTTGTAAGTATGTGAGGAAGAGAACTTAGTTCAGTTCGCCGAGGCGAGCCAGTTCTTTATCAACGTCTTTTGCCTGAAGGCTACGTGGATATTCATCGCGCAGACGCTTGAATGCTTCTTTTGCTTCGTTGTTCTGACCTGCTGTCTGATAAGCCAGACCCAGCTGATACAGATACATTGGTGTTACCAGCACATCTTCTTTATCAGAAGTCGCTTTCTTGAAGCTTTCAATTGCTTTAGCAGTGTTGCCACTTTCCATGTATGCCATGCCGGTAAGGCCTGCAGCCTGGTTTTCCAGTGCTGTGCCTTTGCCGTTGAATCCTTCAAACGATTTGATCGCTTTCTGGAAGTCGCCCATTTTCAGGTAGCAAGCACCTTCGTAGTAGCGGGCAATGTTGCCTGCTGGTGTGCCGCTATACTTGGTAGCCAGTTTGCTGAAGCCCAGGTTTTTACCGTCTCCGTTCAGTGCCTGATTCAGAGAGTCGGCAGAGAAGTAGAGTTGTGGCCAGTAGAGTGCCGCTGCTGCTTTTTCGTCGTTAGGGCCTTTGTACATTTTCATGTAGCCAAAGTAACCTACTACAACCACCAGAATGGCAGTGGTAACGGTGCTGAGTGTTTTTTTGTTCTTTTCGTAGAAGCTCTGCACATTCTCCAACGCGTTCGACTCGTCGTACACGATGGTCTCCTGTGGTTCTGCTCCCGGGGTATTTCTTGCTGAGTTTGCCATGATAGTATGAAATGAAAATACTTAAATGTTTGGATGAATAATGTTTGAAAAGGAGATTAGTCGGTTATGAACGGATAATCGGCATCGGCGTAGATGTCTTTGTACAGTTCGCTATCATCAGGCCATGGGCTTTCTTCCGCAAATTGCACCGCTTCGTCCACTTCCATTTTCACTTTCTCGTTGATCTGTTCTATCTGCTCTGCAGTAGCATAGCCATTTTCCATGATCACCTTCAGCACCTGATTGATCGGGTCTTTCTCTTTATATTCCTCTACTTCTTCCTTGCTGCGGTATTTGGCAGGGTCGCTCATAGAGTGACCGCGGAAACGATAGGTGCGCACCTCCAGGAAGGTAGGTCCGCCACCTTCACGGGCGCGGCGGACTGCACGGTCTATTGCCTTGTGTACTTCCTCGCAGCTCATACCATCCACGCTGTCGCCCGGCATGCCGTAGGCGTCAGCCAGCGGGTAGATGTCGGTCTGCTTGGATGTACGTTCTACCGATGTACCCATTGCGTAGTAGTTGTTCTCGCAAATGAATACCACAGGCAGTTGCCACAGCACAGCCATGTTGAATGTTTCGTGCAGCAGACCCTGACGGGCTGCGCCATCGCCGAACATACAGATGGTGGCCCTGTCGGTGCCATGATATTGTTCTGCAAACGCGATACCGGCACCCAGACCTATCTGGCCACCCACAATACCATGTCCGCCGAAGAAGCGTTTTTCTTTAGAGAAGAAGTGCATACTGCCGCCCTTGCCCTTGGTGCAGCCTGTAGCCTTACCATACAGTTCGGCCATACACTCTTTTGATGTCATTCCCTTGGCTATTGCCAGACCGTGGTCGCGGTAGGCAGTTATCAGGTTGTCATCGGGGCGGGTAGCGGTCATCATACCGGCCGCAACAGCCTCTTGTCCTATATACAAGTGGCAAAATCCCCTTATCTTCTGCATGCCGTATAGCTGGCCGGCTTTTTCTTCAAAGCGACGCAGCAGCAGCATGGTCTCATACCAGTATAAATAGGTGTCCTTATCGAAAGTAGTCTGCACTATTTTTCAAATTTGTGCGAATTTATAAAAATTTTTGTTCCTGTGGTGTCTTTCAACACATTGTGTGTAAATAATAACGCATCATTTGCACCATATTTCGGCAGGGCAAGAAAGCAGGAGCCCAATGGGTAGCTTTTCAATATGTCGCCACTGCGATCAACCGCGCCAAAATGATCCACTACCTGCAACTGCGCACTTTTGGTGTCATTTTTTGTTTCTCGTTGCTGCGGGGGGTGTTTTTGGTGGTGTTTTGTTTTAATTGGTTGATAATCAATTATTTTTGTTTGCGCACGACTGTGGCCCAGACCGCCGGCCGGCAGAAAAACTGCGCACTTACTTCCCAAAAACTGCGCAAAAACTGCGCACCACTTCTCACTTGCTTCTCACTGAATTTTCCTGAAATAGGTTTACACCTTTGTTAGATAATCCTGTTTTTTGTTTACTGCCCTGCCTGCTTCTCACTAACAGGCCGGAAAACTGTACGCGGTTATTATTAAATAAAATCCACTATGATCTTGTTTTACCGCCAATTTTTCGATAATCATTCAAGTTACTACCATCCTGCGGACTGAGCAAAAGAAATATCTATGATAGTGCGTTTTCTGTAGTACCACAGAAAAAAGTGATCCGGGATTTGTCTTTGAAGATTTTGCTAACTTTATTCCTCACCAAAACCACCGGCCATGAACAAGAAAGAAATTGCCTACCTCAAAAAAACTAAAAAGCCGATAGCAACATTAAAGCCCGAAGAGGAAATTCTGGGCGGTGACTGGAAATACATTAACCCGATCAGAAAGGGGATAAAAAAGGTGGAACCAGAGAAGAAGAAAGAATAGTTCGTTTTTTGTCTGTGGGCTGACAGGGCGTTACAAACCTGCCGGACGGCAGACAGGCGCCACACTGCTGCACCCTTCCTCAAATCATCAGCACAGGCAGTTGCAAACGAGGACGAGTGGGA
>JACSRV010000174.1 GCA_014879545.1 Chitinophagaceae bacterium
TGGATACAAAATTGTCCTGATTCCAGCTCGCCGAATGTTACCGTGCTACAAGGGATTATGTACCTGCTGCTCACTACTACACAGAGGTGAAGAATATGGCGAAGAAGGTGTATCCTTATTCAGCGTATTATGCGGGTCTCATGCTGAAACAACAGTGTGAATATCAGCTCGCTATCCAGTCTTTCAACGAGTTCCTGGAGGATAATAAGAAGAACGCTATCAAACTGGCGCCGAATGATAACCCGATGATCGAGAACACACCCGACAGGACTGTGGACCCGAAAACAATGAAGGTGATCAAGAAGATCGTTAAAAAGGAGATCGAGGGTTGCGAAATGGCTATAAAGTCTGTAAAAGACCCTCAGCCTGTAACCATCGTGAATGCCGGTCCGAACGTGAACAGTGCTTACACAGAACTTTCTCCTTATCCGCTTGGTGACTCATCTCTCCTTTTCGGTACCATCGGCCGTAACGACGTGATCGAGACTACCAACAGGAAAGGTACTGCTACCAACACGCAGTATAAAGAGAAGTTCATGATCTCTCATAAGCAATCTGGTTTTATTGATTCGTTCCAGTGGCCGATGCCGTTCTATGACGGTGCGTTCAACGACAGGAACTATCATACCGCTAACGGTTGCTGGGCGCCGGGTGGAAAGGCGTTCTATTTCTCTAAGTGCTTCGTAGATGAGAATGACTCAAACAAAATGAAGTGTGACATCTACAAGTCAGAGTTCGGCGTAAGAGGTTGGGGACCTGCAGTTAAGATCCCAATCGGTGACGAAGGAACTAACACTATGCCATATGTAGCTAAAGTGGGTAAGAAAGAGATACTTTTCTTCTCTTCAAACCGTACACTTCAGAGCCGTGGTAAATACGATATCTGGTATTCTATCATTGACCCGAGGGATGGTCGTTATGGTCGTCCGCAGAACTGTGGTAAAGTGGTTAACACCAATCAGGACGAGTTGACTCCTTACTATGATTCTCGTACCAAAACACTTTATTTCGCTTCAAGCGGACAGGTGTCAATGGGTGGTTTTGATATCTATGCAGCAGAAGGAGGTCCTTCACGTTACAAGAACCTGCACAACATGGGGTATCCCATCAACACTTGTGCTGACGAGTTGTACTACATACTTGATCCGGTTGGAAAACCAGACGGTTACCTGGTATCAAACCGCATAGGCTCTTACGCGCTGAAAAACCCAACGTGCTGTAACGACATCTGGCGTGTTCAGTACGAGCCAAGGCTGGTTGTGATGGGTAAAGTAGTTAGCAAGAAGACCAACGAACTCATGACAGAATCTGTTGTGAAGATGGTGGATCAGAAAGGCGATCTGCGTACTTATAACTCAGAAGACGGCAAGTTCCTGTTCAACATGTCTCGTACTCACAGTTACGTGATCACTGCCGACAAACCGGGTTATACATCAAGTCGTGCATCTGTAAGTACTATGGAGATCAAGCGTGCTGATCCGGATGATACAGTAGTAGTTACTATCTTCCTTGATACAATCAAGACAAGCTTCGCTGTAAACAACATCTATTACGATTACGACAAGGCAAATCTGCGTCCTGAATCAGTAGCGTCACTCGACTCTGTACTGCACTTCCTCACAGATAACCCTTCAATATCTGTAGAGATCTATTCTTACACCGATTCTAAAGGTAAGGACGAATACAACCTGGCACTGTCACAGCGCCGTGCTCAGGCCGTGCTTGACTACATGGAAAAGAATGGTATCGACCGCTCAAGGATGACTGCACGTGGTTTTGGTAACAAAAATTCAGTTGCACCAAACGCTATCAACGGTAAAGACAATCCGGAAGGACGTCAGGCTAACCGCCGTACAGAGTTCAGGATCGTAACTGATGTGCCTACACGTCGTGTACTTTACAACAGCGCATTACCGGGCACTATGGATCAGCAGGAGAAAAATCTCCAGGTTGAGCCACAAGGTGAAGATGAGCCGGGTCAGCAAGGTAAAAAAGCACCTGCAACTGACGACGAAGAATAATTCTTCTTTCATAAAAAAAACTCAGGGAAGGTTGCATTTTGTGCAACCTTCTTCTTTTGCAGGAAGTTCGATCAGAAGTATTGCTACTAAGCGATCGTTAAAAAGTTTAAGAAATGAGCCACATAAAAGTTACTATCCCGGCTGCAACAGAAGAACAGAGGGAGATACTGATAGCAGTTCTATCGGAAGAAGGATTTGAAGGATTTGAGGAAGACGACACGAACGTCTACGCTTTCAGGGAAGAAGTAGGTTTTGATAGGAGTGCGTTAGATACATTAGCTGAAACAATGGACTTTGGTTATGAACTGGAAACCATAGCGCCGCGGAACTGGAACGAGATATGGGAAGCAGGGTTTGAACCGGTGGTTGTAGAGGGTTTTTGCACAGTGAGGGCCCATTTTCACAATATGCCGGTAACAACACCTTACGACATCATCATAACGCCAAAAATGTCGTTCGGTACCGGTCACCACGCTACAACGCAGCTAATGATGATTGGCATGGAACACCTGGACCTTGAAGGGAAGAGTGTACTTGATTTCGGAACGGGAACAGGAGTGTTGGCAATATTGGCCGACATGTTGGGCGCAACGGACATTACCGGCATAGACAACGACGAATGGGCCGTTGAAAACGCTATAGAGAATGTGCAGCGAAACAGCAAAGAAGGTATTGCCATCTTCCGGGCAACTCTGCAGGAGCTACCCGAACGGCAATATGATGTAATACTCGCCAACATTAATAGACATATTTTAATACAGTGTATGGAAGGGCTTTTTGCACGCTTACATATAGGTGGTGATCTGTTGATGAGTGGATTGCTTGCAGAGGATGAAATGATAATAAGGAAAGATGCAGAGGCAGTAGGGTTCAATGTTTCAGGCGTTTCACACAGAAACGGATGGATATCTGTTCTGTGTAAGAAATAGCAATTAGTTACAGTGATCTGAGTTTTTAGAATCGTTAAAAACACGTGTTTGAATAGTTTTATGTGTTAGGATTTTTAAAACACTTCCTCTATATTTGTTTGACTTAGTAATACAAATACAGTAATGACATTAGCGATTTTAATAATCATAGCATATTTGTTAGGTTCTATTCCTTCTGCAGTTTGGGTGAGTAAGTTCGTGTACGGTATAGATATTAGGGAGCATGGAAGTGGCAATGCTGGTGCTACTAATACGTTCAGAATACTGGGTACCAAGGCCGGTTCAGGTGTGATGATCGCTGATATGATGAAGGGCTTTATAGCTGTGAAATTGTCTATTTTCTCTTCTTATGCGTGGACCAGCGAACCATTTGTGAATCTTCAGATCTTTTTGGGACTTGCAGCGGTTCTGGGGCATATTTTCCCTATCTGGGCAGAGTTTCGTGGAGGGAAAGGGATAGCCACTCTCTTTGGCATGATACTTTCAATACACCCGATCGTGGCCGTTAGTCTTGTGTTGGTGTTTGTGATGATGCTGTTGCTGACACGTTATGTTTCATTGAGTTCTATTGCTGCAAGCATTGCGTTTCCGGTGCTTATCTTGTTCATTTTCAATGCACAGGCACAGGAGTTGAGTTATCGGTTATTTGCGATAGCAACTGCATTCCTGGTGGTTCTGACGCATCACAAGAACATCAGCCGCCTCATCAGCGGCAACGAGAGTAAGGTGCCTATTTTCCGCAGGAAGAAGAACAACCGCTCATAGCCGGAAATCTCTTAGTTATCGATATACCTATTCAAAAGAAGGTTCTTAGTTTTTTATCTCCAGTGTCGCTAAGGCGGGAAGACAGGGGAAAAGACGACTATATTGAACTCTTTCTCTATCAGGGACGCCTGCAACTCGCGACCAGGGACGCCCTTTACTCTGACGGGACTGCCTACCTTCCTGCAAGAGAGTTGTACCGACATTTTAATGCAGATCTGCCATTAGTTGAGAATGTGTTGGTGCTGGGAACCGGATTGGCCAGCATTGTGCATGTTTTTGCCGAAAAAGGTTACAGGCCTCGTTTCACACTCGTTGAGACCGACAAACAGATATTGAAGTGGGCGATGGAGTTTGCTCCGAAAGATGTGGAACTTGACCCGGTATGTACCGATGCTGCAGGTTACATGGGGTCGTGTAACAAAAAATTCGACCTGATTTTCATAGATATCTTCAACGGCCGGTTTGTGCCACCATTTGTGTTCAGCGAGCAGTTCCTGAATAGTTGTAAAGGAATGTTGGAGCCCAACGGACACATAGCCATGAACTACATGTTGAACGAATGGAATGAATGGTTGTTGGTGCAGCGGATTTTCGCCAGGGTGTTTCCGGGTTTTGAAGTGGTGGAACGCGGAGAGAACCGCCTGCTGGCGCGCTGATCTGTAATATGCCCCCTATCGGGTAAGTGGTATACGTGATAGGCAGGTTGCGGCATTACACGTACCTTTGCGCCCTATGACACAGGAAAACCTGAAGGAGATGCGGGAACGCATCCAACATCTGCATCGCTTTCTGCGAATCGACGACAGGCTGGCCAAAATTGAAAATGACCGGCAGTTGACCCTGTCGCCCGGATTTTGGGATGATAATGCTCGTGCCACAGCAATCCTTAAGGAGATAAAAATTGACAAATACTGGACTGAATTTTACGATAGGGTTAAAGCATCAGTAGAGGATTTTGCGGTGCTTTTTGACTTCTGGAAGGAAGGTGAGGCAAAAGAAGAAGAAGTTCAGGAGGCCTACGATAAGGCAATAAAAGATACAGACGAACTAGAATTCAAGAGCACCCTCAACGCGCCTGAGGATGAAATGCCGGCAATGGTGGTGATCAATAGTGGTGCAGGAGGAACGGAAAGTCAGGACTGGGCGGAGATGCTGATGCGCATGTACCGTATGTATGGCGAGAAGCAGGGATGGAAGGTGAGTGAGGTAGATGTGCAATATGGCGACGGTGCCGGTATCAAACAAGCGACTTTGGAATTTGACGGGGCTTTCGCCTACGGATTGCTGAAAGCAGAGAGCGGAGTGCACCGCCTGGTGCGCATCTCGCCATTCGATTCCAACGCGCGCAGGCACACTTCATTCGCGTCGGTATTCGTGTATCCGCTGATTGATGACACTATTGACATTCAGGTAAGCCCTTCGGACCTGGAATGGGCATTCTTCAGGTCGGGCGGCTCGGGCGGACAGAACGTGAACAAAGTGGAAACAGCCGTGCGGTTGAAACACATCCCTACCGGAATTATTGTTGAGTGTCAGCAGGCGCGTACGCAGGGCGAGAACAGAGAGAAAGCACTGACGATGCTGAAAAGCCGACTTTATGAAGAAGAGCTTAGGAAACGTCAGGAGATATTGAATGCCACGAATTCCAATAAGAAGAAGATAGAGTGGGGATCGCAGATACGCAGTTATGTGTTCCATCCATACAAGATGATCAAAGACCATCGTACGGACTTCGAAGTAGGCAATGTGCAGCCGGTAATGGATGGTGAATTGGATGACTTTATAAAAGCCTATCTGATGGCCGAAAAAGAAGAACAATAGACATAGGTGAGCGGGCAACAAAATAAAAAGAAGGGTTTCGATCTCGGTTTATTAAAGCGTATTTTTTCGTTTACGCGACCTTATAGTCGGACATTGTATCTGGTGATGACGCTGGGAGTGGTGCTGGCGCTGATCGCACCACTCAGGCCATATCTCATCAAGATGTCAGTTGATAAGTACATCAGCAATAATTTGATGGAGGGCCTGATATGGATCAGCGTGATCCAATTCGGATTGCTGATCGTGGAGAGCGCCCTCAGATTCCTGTTCAGTTACAGGGCAAACTGGTTGGGCCAAACAGTTGTGAATGATATGCGCAACTCGGTATTCAGGAAGGTTTTGTTTCAGAATATCTCCTTTTATGACCGCACACCCATAGGAACACTCACCACGCGCACCATAAACGACATTGAGTCTATCAATGATATTTTCTCAGAGGGTATCATCAGCATTGTTGCCGACATCCTTACGATAGTAGCGATCATCACCGTGATGCTGGTCACCGACTGGCGGCTTACATTGGTGTGCCTGGCTACCTTCCCACTCCTTATCATAGCCACCTGGTGGTTTAAAGAGGCGGTAAACAAATCGTTTCAGCGTGTGCGTAATGCAGTGGCTGCGCTGAACGCATTTGCGCAGGAACACCTTACCGGCATGTATATAGTGCAGGCTTTTGCTGCTGAGGACGGAGAGATGAAGAAGTTCACCGATATTAATACCGAGCACAGAAATGCCAACATAAAAGGCATTTTTGCCTACTCGGTATTCTTCCCCATGGTGGAGATCATATTGGCCATGTCGCTTGGTCTGTTGGTATGGTATGGTGCATCAAGGATTATGAACTATGCGGCTACACCGGGAGATATCATTTCTTTTGTGTTGTACCTCAATCTGCTCTTCAGGCCGCTGCGAATGATGGCCGATAAGTTCAATGTACTGCAGATGGGTGTCATAGCCGGAGAACGTGTTTTTGCTGTGTTGGATAGTGAGGAGCATTTGAATAACAACGGCGCGTTACCGGCAACGGGGCTGCGTGGTCAGGTGGAGTTCCGTGATGTGCATTTCAGTTACAAGCCCGGTGTGCCTGTACTGAGAGGGGTATCATTCAGGTTGGAAGCAGGAAAGACAATGGCCGTTGTGGGACACACAGGTGCGGGAAAGACATCGTTGATCAGTATTCTGAACAGACTATACGAAATTGAGACAGGTGACATTTTCATTGACGGCAGGAAGCTAACAGAATATGACATTTACAGTTTGCGCGGCCGAATAGGTATTGTGTTGCAAGATGTTTTCCTTTTCTCTGGTACTGTTGCCGATAACATCACTCTGCGTAATGCAGACATTTCTCGCGAAAAGGTAGAGCATGTTGCTAAAATGCTGGGAATACACGACTTCATCATGAAGTTGCCCGGCGGTTACGACTTCAATATCATGGAGCGTGGCAATAGCCTGTCGCAGGGGCAGAGGCAACTTATTTCCTTTGCACGTGCTTTGCTATACGATCCGGCTATACTGATACTGGATGAGGCCACTTCATCGGTTGATAGTGAGAGCGAACAACTGATACAGAATGCCATTGATACGCTAATCAAGGGCCGTACATCCATTGTGATCGCGCACAGGCTTTCTACTATCCGCAAGGCCGATGAGATCCTCGTGATGGACAAAGGTATAGTGAAAGAAAGAGGCAATCACAACGAGTTGATCGCTGCCGGAGGTGCCTACTTTGATCTGTACACTGCCGTAGAACAGACCAAGCAAAAGGAAGTTTTTTTGAAATAATTGTCGTGTAGTCCCAAGTTTGGTGGTGTTTTCCTCGTCTTTACAGGTACAACCAAATTATGGAACATGAGACACCTGTATACTGCTATCGTTCTGTTTGTTGCCGCTCACACCCATGCGCAAACGCCTTTCAATGATCGTGACTCCCTGAATGTAAACAATCTTAACGTGCGCATGATGGTGCATGGCGACATGTGGTTCGATCCATTCACGTATAATGCTCACTGCAAGTTTCCGGCTAATGATCAAAGGAGTCTGCATATAGCTTCTGCACTATGGATGGGTGCTTTAGATCCGGTAGGTGATCTGCACGTTGCCGCGCAAACTTATAGACAGGCAGGTTCAGACTACTGGCCGGGACCTTTGGATGCATCCGGCATGCTTGATTACGCTACCTCGGCAAAATGGGCAAAACTCTGGAAGGTGACACGTGACGAAATAGCCTACCACAAAACAAATGTGTCTCGAACTGTCTTCAATACGCCACTATCTATATTGAGCTGGCCGGCCAAGGGCAACACGAATGCAGCAGGTAAGGGAGGTGTTGCGCTGACTATTGACAGGGAAATGGCACCATTTGTTGATCTGAATGCCGATGGGGCCTATCAGCCACTCAATGGTGAATATCCTGATTTCAGAGGTGACGCTGCTTTGTTCTGGGTATTCAGCGACAATGGACCTACACACACTGAAACAAATGGAGTGCCGTTGAAGGTGGAGGTGCATGCTTTGGCGTATGCATACAAGAGATCGACACCCATAGACAACGTTGTGTATTACGACTACACTATTGAGAATCGATCATCGGTAGACTACAGTCAGTTCAGGATGGCAGTGTGGGATGATGTTGATCTGGGCTATTATCTCGATGATTACATCTGCTTTGATTCTGCCCGCCGCATGGGTATTGTGTATAATGCCACTAATGATGACGGTGCATCAGCTGGTCATCCGACTGGCTCTTACGGAATAAACCCGCCTGCGTCGGGCATCACAATGATCAGGGTGCCCGGTGACGTAGGAACAACGTTCGTCCCGATGGGTAGCTTCACGAACTATAACAATGATGCTTCTCCGCAGGGTAATCCCGTGTTGCCTGCCGAATACGATAACTACTTGCGTGCACGGATGCGCAGCGGAGCTCACTTTCAGGAGAATGGTGTTGATGTGGATTACGTGTATTCGGGTGTCCCTTCAGTGACAGGTGATTCCAGCGAATGTGAGAAGGCGAACATACCCGGAGACAGACGAATAGTTATGGCGACACGTAGTTTCCCTTTGCCCGCAGGGCAGAAGGAACGGCTGGTGTATGCATTGGTGGCAAGTGCTGCTGCGGGTGGCTGCCCTTCTGTAAATTTAAGTGGCCTCAATACAGTAGCAGATACCGCATGGAATGTCTTTCATAATCCTCTGCCCGAGTTGGGTGTAAATGATCAAACGGCAGGTCTTAGAATAATAAGTGTCCATCCAAATCCTGCACACGATGTATTGGAGATAAACGGCGCGCAGCAAGGAGCTACAGTTGTTGTCACAAATGTACTGGGAGCAACGGTTGCATCGGCATACTATGACGGGACTGGTGAATTTAGGGTATTCCTGAAAGAGTTGTCTGCTGGCGTGTACGTTGTTCGGTGTGTTGATTCAGATCAGATAGCATCGTTCAAGATAGTGAAGCAGTAAGCAAATGTTACCGGAATTTTGTTGGTTTTCCGAAGTTTACCGTTCTTTTATTTTTTAAGTCTTCATCATGAACAAAATAGTCAGTTTCTTGCTTCTCATTTTCGGCTCTTTTGCCTATGCGCAAGTACCGTTCCCAGATGGTGATTCTCTATGTGTGAACAACCTCAACGTGATGTCGCTTGTTCACGGCGATATCTGGCATACAACAACACCGTTCAGAAGGCACTGCATGTTCTCGGAAGGAAGTAGACAGGGGCTTTATCTGGCAGGCGCAGTATGGCTTAGTGCCACAGATGCGTCAGGCAACTTGCACGTCGCTGCTCAGACCTATCGGCTAAATGGAAGTGATTTTTGGCCGGGTCCACTTGATGCGTCCGGGAATCTTGACTATTCTACATCGGCTAAATGGGCAAAGGTTTGGAAGGTCAGCAGAAGCGAAGTGAATATCCATAGGGCCATAACTTTTCATAATCTATCGAATACGCCCCAATCAATACTCTCGTGGCCGGGTAAGGGCAACGTATATGCAACGGGCAGAGGCGGCGTGCCCCTTGATGTGCTTGGGGAGATGGCTCCCTTTGTTGATAGAAACGGCGACGGAATTTATCAGCCGTTGTCGGGCGAGTATCCTGACTTTAATGGAGATGGTGTATTGTGGTGGGTGTTCAGCGATAACGGACCTACGCATGATGAGACGAATGGGAGCCCACTGAAAGTGGAGGTCCGGGCGATGGCATACGGGTACAAGCGTTCAACACCAATAGATAATGTGGTGTACTACGATTATGAGATAATCAATCGGTCTGGTGGAGATTACACCGATATGAGATTCGCGTTCTGGAACGATCCGGAATTACATGCTTACGAAGACACCTATATCGCTTTTGATTCGGCTCGTAGATTGGGGATCATTTATAGTGCGGTCGATTCCGGTAGTGGGACATCAGGTACTCCTTCGGGAGCATACGGGTCAAATCAATCAGCCGCGGGAGTAACCTTTGTCAAGGTGCCGGGTGACGGAGGTGCTGGATTTGTACCTGTGGGAAGCTACGCTTACTATAACAACGACCCGTCTATTATTGGTAATCCATCGTCGCCCTTAGAGTACGACAGATACATGAGAGCGCGGCTGAGAAATGGCGACCACTTAAAGAAGAATGGCGTTGATGTAAACTATGTTGTGGGAGGTGATCCATTTGATACGTCAGAGATAATGGGTTGCGCCTATGGCAGTGCGGTTGGTGACATGCGGACTGTGATGGCCACACGCGGATTTTCTTTGGTAGACAAAAGAAGGGAGCATATTGTAGTCGCATTAGTTGCTGATTCAAGTGCGGGTGGCTGCCCTTCTGTAAATTTAAGTGGCCTCAATACAGTAGCAGATACCGCATGGA
>JACSRV010000144.1 GCA_014879545.1 Chitinophagaceae bacterium
CGTTCGCGCGGAACGTTGCGAACGCGGCTAGAGGAAGCCGCCAAATCTGCGGATCAGCGCCGCGCGGGCGGCGGCGCGGCCACGCGTTCGAAAAAGTCCTTCAGCCGCACGGCCCCGTAACGCGCATTCATGTGATTGTAATCGTTCTCTTTATGCTGAACCCCTTCGGTCTTTTGGTTGAGGGCGAGGCGTGCGGCGTCCTGCGAAAACTCAATTCGCGTGTAATGCGCGCGCGTGATTGTCTCCTCGGGTTGCCTGAGGAGATGAGCGCCAGGGACGTCAAGCGCCTCCTCAAGCCAACCGACGTAGTCACGATAGGCGAGAACCTCTCGATCGCGCGCTCTGCGTTCGTCAAGCAACGGGGAATGCATGAGATAGATCGGGCGATGGCTGCCGTCGCGGATCTTCTTTACGATGGAATAGGCCAGCGAACTCCTCATGATGTCCGCGCACAACGCCCGCACGGCCTGACTGGAGAGCCTTGCGTCGAGCGGGCGCAGGCCCAGACCGACGCCGCATACCAGGAAAACGTCGAATGCGGCGAGATCGATCTCGCCCACTCCGGCGGTATAGAAAAGATTTCGGCGCAATGTATCTTTTGTGGGAACCAGTCGCCCACCTTGCAGCGCGAGGTTACGCAGGCTCATGCCAAACGCTGCAAAGAATGTCACGGCCTGCCCCGGCGGACGATTCTCCGGGACGTCCCAGGCTGCTTTCAGACAGGCGGCCTGGCTGTTGCCAATAATACAGACGTTCATGACGATGACTTACCGCGCAAAAGCGTTGAGAAGTTCTTCTTCGCACACAATGTCGGAACGCGACTTCGCCTCGCCGCCAACCTCGCGCGGCGCCGGCAGTCCCTGCGTCCCGGCGTCTCCCGCCGTCGCCTCAGGACTCTTGGCGCCGGACGCGGCGGCGCTCTTGCGGCCCGTCTTGCCCTTCGCCTTGGCGTCGGCCGACGCGGTCGCGTCGATTCCGGGAAACGCTTCGCGCAGGCAATTGAAGAACATGTTCATGACGTGCGCCACGCCGACATGATTCACGCTGCGTGCATTAGGCTCGAAAAACGCGCCCCTATACGGAGTCGCGTTGATGATTTCGTACGAGGGAAAATAATCCACGAACGCGTAACGCCTGCTGACTGACCCAGCCACGGCGCGCAGGATCGACTTCGACTCCATCGTCGCGACGAGCACATGATTACCCGACATCGTCGCCGTCAGCGGCACCGGGGACACAGTCAAGATAATCTTGATCCTCGGATTGACGCTCTTTATCGTCTTTATCGTCTCCGCGAGTGTGGTTCGGATGAATGAATATTCCTGATTGACGAATTTATGCACCGCGGGGTTGAACTCGCCGGCGACTGTGCCCGGGCACATCGGATACTCATATCCGTGCGCCTCGTTGAACCAGCTTTCGGTCAACCCGAGCGTAAAGACGAAAACGCGTGAATCGGTCAGCGTCCGGCGGAACGCCTGAAGAGCCATATCGCGCGACTTGCGCAGCTCCTCGGCCGAGGCGAAACCGTTGGGCTCGATATTGGGGCGGAAGGGATCGTAGAAACGCCCGTCTTTCTCCCAGATTTCTTCCGGCGCCGACGCGCCGAGCGCCCAGCTCACCCACTGTTTGAGCAGGGAGGCTGTGTAAATGTTGCCGGTGCGGGCGGAAAAAACGCCGTAATTGAACTTCTTGGCGCTGACGTCGCTCATCCGGTAAGGACGCTGCTCGGCGATCATCCAGTGGAAGCCACGCTCCTTAAGCGCGCGGCCGATATGCTGCGCGAAACAGGAACCGAAGGTCGCCACCGGCATTTTAGGGTCGATGCGGAACTTGGGCGCCCAAAGTTCGGCGATATCGAACATGTTGCGCTTCGCGACCGCTGGCGACCAGAACGCCTTTGACGGCAACGTTTCGTAGGGATTGACGCTTCTGGCGGCAGCTCCCTCGACCGAATCCCCTGTTTCGCCGCTCTTCATGCGCATCCCCGGTCGGACGGAAGTCTCATGCTTCTGATGAACTCATGTCTCAGACGCACAGACGTGTTCAAACTAACGGCGGCCCTCCCTTGGCGCAAGGGACGGCGTTATGCGACCGACATGGCACACGCGCGGCCGACAGGCGCAAGGCGCGCAATAGAACGCCCCTGCCGAAGCGCGCTGCCAGTGGCGTCCAGTCTCTCCTCGCAGCAAGTCTTGATCGTTTCGCCTTGGTGGCGCATAAGTTTTGCTTAAGTCGTCATATTTCTTTTGCGCTTCTGCCTGTCTTTGAGCCGCATCATTTTTATCCTTTTCTGCATTATCCTTATTTTCTTGTTCTCCATTTTTAAATTTGTCGCCAAGAATGTCGCTATACCAGATTGGATTATTATTGAAAAGAGAATACTCGCTTAAGCCAAACATAGGCTTGGGATCTAAGTTCCACCTCCTTCCTACTCTCGGATCCATCTCCCAATACTGAGCGGTATAATGATTGCCTATTCCCGCGATTTCATTTACTTTCATTTGCCCATTGTGACCATATCCATACCCATCAGATCCACTTACACCGGCAACGATGTTATGCAACTGGACAATAGTGTCATAATCCACAACGATACTGTCAATCGTTATTGAATAGTCATATGGAGGATGCGGAGTTGTTGTGTCTGCCATCCTCTTCCATCCTAGTGAAAAAATTACAGCTGTGTCTATTGCAGTAAGTGATGTTGGCTGCACTGTTGCTGTAATTATAGCCGGTGCACCATACACTACCCCTATTGGTAACGAGTACAAATGCGTTGAATAGTCAGTGTGATACAAATCGAGCCAAAAATGTGATGCGGTCGGCTGTGTGAGTCCGTTTATGTATATCCGTATCCTGTTTTTTCGCCAAGGGTGCATGCCACCTACCCGATAGCGAATGTTCCAATTCCCATACAACAGATCGTCCGGAATAGGTGCCGAGCTGGTTGATACCCGATAAGTGTCAATCACCGTCACTCCCGTTGTTGCAAACGACAATCTTGTTGTACCCATCGTGTCGATTGCACATGGTGCACAACCTGATCCAAACACCTTGGTGCTTATCGGATACCATCTGTGTACCGGAAAATGGTCAAGTGTAATTGGTCCACTTCTGTAGAGCGTTGTAGTATCTATCATATGCCGTTCCGGCATCATCATGCCAAATGGATAGTAATCAAACGAGGCAACTCGTTCGGGTTTGTAACTGGTAACCTCTATAGGGTAATTGCCAGCATAGGGAGGATAACCCGGAATGGTGTCGAAAGTCCTCACCCTTCTTGCATCACTTATCACCACATTCACATTACCCAGGTGATCAGACAATTCATAGTGCTTTTCCCCCATTCTATGCCATGCATAGGCTGAATCCTTCCAGTGGTTATCATAAGGAACAAGACTATCCGGGTGTATGTCATCCTGATATTCCAGGCTGTACCATGGCACATGCTTTGCCAACCGCATAGTATCCACCAACGAGTCTGTTGGCTCCAAACCTATCGTTACCTCCATGCCGATATTCTTCAATCCATATTCTTTGGTGCCAAGCCTTGCGCCACCATATAAATCATGAGATGCAAGGCTAAAACCTACCTTATGCACCGTTCCGGCAGTGTCAGATTCCACAAGCCCCTTATACGTTGCAAGGATATTTCCTTGTGCATCATGGTAGTAATAATCTGTAGTTTTCCTGCTGCCATTCGGAATGTTTCCGACAAATGTTTTCGATACTCTATTTCCCATTCCATTGTACTGGAAGAACATCTTGTTGGTGTCGGTAGTATTCTCTGTTTTGGTTACTTTGTTATAAATATTCCATTCGATATTGTCCTGTGCATTCACCATGTCAGAGGTCGTATTTCCGACAGGATCATAGGTATATCGTGATGGCGATGAACCGGGACAATGGGCATGTATATCCCTGTCGTATGCATCATCATTACAGTCGTACACATCATCAAGCAGATCATTCACCGAAGTCCCGGCTGAGTATTTATAGATAAGACTATCCATCACAGGTGGCCCTATGGCACGCGTGTTGTATCGTACCAGTTCCAAAATGTTTCCATCCTGGTCATACTTGTAACTGTTATAAAAGTCTTTCATCCAGGTTATTGTCTCCGCGCTTGCATTTACTCTGTAGTAATTGGCATCCTTAATCCTGTTGAACTGATCATAAATATACTGTTTATGCAGCGGAGTATGGAAATTGGGATTGTGGAGATAATTCGCCATCGCCACAGTCTGCCGTGCAATGTTTCCATTATAAAGATTCAAGTCCTGCTCCGGTATATGTTGCATCTTCCACGTTGCAATCGGGTTGTAGTCACCTTTGAAATAATCGATAGTGTGCGCAAGGGCATCATTGCACAAAACAGAAACACCTAATTCGCCATCTTTGCTCATGTCCATGTCTATCCCCAGGGTGTCCCCATTCACCGCTTTTAACCAACCTTGAATTGTATATGCGAAGTCCATCCCCTGCACCATTAACTTCCCAAGAACCACTCTTGCTAATGGTCCGTGCTGGTAATACGTGTACGAAGCATCATTAACCCATATGTAGCCATCGTTGCTGGTTTGTACCTGAGTGATCCGGTTGTCTGCATCGTAATAGTACCTTTGGTAAAACTGATCGGGATGGGCCCGATTGTAGCTAAGCATGTTTACCTTGCCACTAATTAGGTCGTAGTCGTAATCAATGCGTTTGAACTGCTGCCGTATAGACGCGAGTTCAGGGAAATCATGTGTTAGTGTTTTTACATTTCCGGAAGGGTCATAGCTGTAATGGGTAGCATAGGTATATTCCGAATAGGTAGTGTCCCAGAAATTCACTGAATCAAAATACTGCACGACGGCAACACGTTTGCGCAGGTTTT
Organism: Chitinophagaceae bacterium; assembly: GCA_014879545.1. Taxonomy (GTDB): domain Bacteria; phylum Bacteroidota; class Bacteroidia; order Chitinophagales; family Chitinophagaceae; genus Nemorincola. The sequence goes on from JACSRV010000144.1 coordinate 4,883, forward strand.
CCTGTCGATCAATGTTTGCGACTGTCTTTAGATTTATGATTTCATCGTCATAGACTGTTCGTACTACATCCTGACGGTTCATCACTTTTATGGCCGCAATGATTGACGAATGCGGTGTCCCTGATGAAAACGGCCCGGCCAATAATTGAACATCTCCGGTTTCAATGAGCCTACCTTGTGGATCGTAGAAATTGTAGGTGTATCGATGAGCCGGTGCCTGCTTATCATTTTGCGAAAAAATTAATCTGCCGGCATCGTCGTAGAAAAAGTCGGTTGCACCTCCGTTTATAGTCTTTTGGTGAATTACCTGATTCAGTGAATTATACGTGTAAGAATTCTGTTTAGAGTATGGCGCATCCAGACCAGGAACATTCATCAAACGTGCGGTATCGATTCCATGAAGCAGGCCTGATGCCAGCGGTGCAACACCCATCGGAGGAACTGTGCCTGTCAGATTCCCGGCACGATCATAATGGTACAGCGTAATTCCAAAAGCATTGTTTATGTAGGTGAGTATCAACTGCTCTTTGATCGAATCCATGAGATATCTACCAAAACCTGCGGTAATTGCTTTGACCATTGAATCGAGATAGGCATTATAATCACTATGCCCTCGTGCTAAACCATCCGCAAGTCTCGAACGTTCACAATTATCAAACGTGTCGAGCGGAGGTTCTTTGGCTGAAGACAACATCTGCCCACCCAAAAGAACATTATGCAACTCTATATTCTTACCAATAACGAACGAAGTGAGCCCCTTGGCAGTTATCACTGTCGTATCTCCCGGCTTCTTTATTCTGAGGGTAAATTGTCTGGTCAGGCTGTCGCCAAGGGCCGGACTAACGCTGAGTACCGTATATAAATGGTGTTCGTACAGCGGAATGTATGCCGGAATAGCAACATGTACATTATATAAAGTATCCCCGTACCCAAAATATCTGTACCAATAGGTATGGTCTGAACACCGGTAGGCAATTAGTTGCGAATCATGTGCAGATAAAACGACCGAACGGGGAGCATTCAGAAAAATATGCCCCGGACTTACGGTATTGCTATCGGAGACCGACTGCAATATGTACAGCAATGTATCATAGTATGTATTTACCATACTGGGACCCGACAGATACAAATTATTAAAATTATTTGATGCAAATAGCCCTTCGTAAGATGCCTGATATCCGGAATAGGATGGGATGTTCGCAAGCAGTCTGCCCGACTGTATAGAATCTAACACCTCATACGAAGGCAATCCCTGAAATCCGTAAGTGTAGTGCAGATAGTCCTGCTTCTCCGTAAGGAAATAGTCATCATTTATCGTGCTCTGGAAATTCGGAATAAATGATACGTAAGGAATGCCATGATTATACAGGTACATCGAAAACTCGTAGGCATTCTTAGATATCCGATATGACGGCGCTGTTGCTGTACTGACAATGTCATAAAAAGTGGCTGGTTCAAAATGGTCGCTCACCCAAACTCCTTTACTATACGAGGTGTATGTCAAGCTATCTGCCAAAGATGTGATAGATGAGTCCGCAGGGCTAAAAGGATATACCGTTGGCGTATACAACACACCCAACGAATTTGAAGGCAAAAGCGTACTGTAAGGAACATTAACGATTCTCGACGTGTAACTTCCTGTATATGTGTTCAGGAAAGTCTTGTATTTCCAAAGATCAGTCGGGATAATATGGTTGAGTCCGACACACACGGTGATAGTGCCACTCGCTGCACTATCCCGATATGTGGAAGAATTAAAAGAGTAATCAGTGTCGATAGCCGCCAAGGACGTCATGAACGAGTTCATTTCTGCACTACCTGCGAATTTATAGGTAGCATACCCAAAATACAATGGCATCTTCATACTATCGGCAAGTGCACAACTTTCAATAAATGTTAAGTACTGGTCAGTAGAATAATATTGACCCAGTTCATAATCCATAAAACTCGTGAGCATCTGTTCATAATATGGATGGTCTACTCCCTTCACCTGGTATGCTGATAATGTGTCCGCAAATCGTTCATATAGCTCTCTTATTCTTGTACACGGTACACATGACGCTAACGGATTCACGACGTTGTTCATTGATTGCACACTGTCGGTCCAACCAAGCATTGCAGTCGTGAGTGCAGTAGACGTTGTGTACGCGGTTACATTCGCAACAAAACTAAATTCATTTACTAAGCCGGATGTCTCGATCTGCGGAACAGAATTAACACATGCCACACTGACATTAAAACTATCAGCAACTAGTCCGAATACGTTTCCGAGACCGGGTGACCGGAGAAAAACTTTTACGGTATCGGTCAATGACACACCCGAAACTGATGGGTCATTGAACACCATAAGTGTTAACAGCTTATCACCTGTATCATAAGTAGCGAACATTTTTGTGTACACATTTCCACCCAAGGCATCGTAAATGTCCTTTTCAAACAAATTACTGGTCGGGTGCAGCGTATCGAAAACTGCGGTTCCGGGACTGTTAAACGCAACCGTCACGACGGTGTCATCAAGGAACAAAGTGGCCGATCGGTAAAAAGTATCCTTCTTACAGTTTTGCGAAAGAACAGCTGTTCCGGGAAAATCCATGTAACTGACGACGTAGGGATTACAAAGGTCATCCAAGCTCCGCCCGTTTCGTACCAACACAAACCTTATTTGCTCGGGAGTATAATTTCCGTTTACCATAGCATGTGCTGCACACAGACTATCGAACGTACTTCTCATTGCTGCAAAAACTGTGGTGTCTCCCGCAATGCAATTTGAAAGCCGAGAGAGGATGGTATCGATCTGACCGTAACATAGCGATGAATCTATTGATGCATACAGGGCGGTAGCACTGTCATAAATCGCAAGCATCATACTATCCATACTATCCGGAGGAGAGATTGTACCAATCCAGGAAAGATCAAAAGAGCCCGGAAATGCCCCATAGGGATGTAAAGAATCAACAGCAACTGTCCCAGAAGGAGTAGTGAGATGATCAAAAATAGGGTCAGGAACGAGATTCATTCGCTTAAGTGCACAATGCGAGCAAGAGTCCCCTCTGCCCATTGTCACAACTTCCAGGAAGCGGTCCCGATTTGTAAAATAAAGATCCACAACCTCATCAAAGTACTGCTTCTTAACCCTGTCACCCAATAGAATACCGTTTGCGATCTCATACCCATACATATCTGTAAGGCAACGCTTACCCATCACAGAATCCGTACAGGAACAGTAGGCACGACTGAGAATAAAGGAATCTAATCGAATTTGTCCACCCCTGAACGTTCGAAGTGAATCCGCGGCACTGGAAATTCCTAAAAAACTATTCATGACACCTACAAATGGGTCATGAGCGATAATACTATCCAGGTATAGTCTATCCAAACGCTCTGCTATTTTATGATCTGGAATAGCGGAAATCTGCACCAAAAAAGTATCGTTAAAACACTCCTTTAATTGACAGTACTCCGGGTGAAGTGGCAATAGTGCTTCTGCGATAGAATAGTTCCCTTCACTGATCGCCTTATTATAAACCCAAATGAACAAGTCTGTAGACATAGTCCTGAGGTTATTATAGAAAATGCCCCCAACAGTAATTGTGTCAGCTAAACTAGGAACCGTGCATGTATCCTGATAACGGTGATATTCACCAACAGGAAATATTGTGAATATTGAGTTAGTGTCGTCAATAATTGGACCAGGCAAAGCGACAGTGAATTTACCGTATTTTGCTCCGGGAAACAGCTCCTGCATCATCAACCATTTCTTGCTCTCACAGGGGGATACGTTCTCCTCCGGACATGGGAACTCTCTCGCTGTAACTGCTCGGCGTAAAAATGCGGGTTCGCCAAGAAAACAGCTGGGCGGTGCCAGAAAAAATGAATCAAGAGCGGCCTGAAAATCAACCGGGTCTACCAAAAGTTCCTTGTGCACATGATACGGAGCGACTCCGGCTGAAAACACTTCCAGATTACCGGTGAAGGAAACAGGAGAAGTGATCAGCCCGTTTGCACCAATGGTGGTGTCCTGAGAGACCACAATATCTCCGCACTGATCTACTACCTCATAATGATACCGTGCTTTTACACCTAATGACTGCCCGGGACACAACGGATAAGGATTGTAACTAAAACTGTATTGAATCGAATCCGGGCCGATTGCCTGATTGAAGAACTCAAAATCAGCTGTCTTAGTATGATCGACCACTGTCTGTGTTTGGCCGTACAACAAGTCCTCCTTCAAATTGAAGGGCGCTGGTACGTCAACCGGCGTCAACGCATGTGTTCCCGGATTGGGACCAGGCCCTATCAAAGCCGTCATCACTTGTTTGCCTTCATAGTCCTTAATAGAAGTAGACAATTGCTGATTGGGGTCCATACTGATTGTCGCAGTATAATAACTTTTCCAACCAACATTCTGGCCAAACAGCCGATTCAGCTCTTGTTGATTCGGAACGGCATAAAAGAATTGAAAACAATTGGAATCTCCCGGCTGAAGTCTATGACCGGCTCCTCCCTGGTACTGTACTTTGTTATCCGGTGTTGAACGGTAAATTGTGTGCAGAAATGGATATCCCTCGGCATCCGGTACAAAACGTTGGACACCTGTGGTATCAGGGTTATTTGACGAATAATAAATGTTAGCGAGTGACGTACTTGATAGCGGTGATATTCTCGGAAGGTACGGGCAAAGATTAAATCCCGTATCGAAATTATCTGCCTCAAACGGAAATCCTGTCACTGCGTTTAACGCAACATTGTGGCGATATTTGAATGTACCGGAAGAAACAGGGGTTGGTAATGTCTTTATCGCATTTCGTCCCTCAAAATCATAGATATTTTGTGTGACGATCAACTTATTAGGGTCAGTGTTAAACCTGGTTACGCTTTGCCGGTTTTTTAGCAAACCATCATAAAAACTCATTACGTGCTTGTATTTCCCCCCTTCCGCGAATGCCACTGTATATTGCCAATTGAGGCTATCGCCACTATATGCGCTGCTAAGATGGTGGTAGTCGTTTGAAGACAATGAACTTATAACACCGGACTCAGCCGCCATGGACCATGGACCATAAACGTTATATCTGAATTGAGTAGAGTCGGGTCTTACTGCCCGAACTCGATATACTACATATCCACTATTGTATACAAGAGGGATCCTGTAATAATTGGTATCAAGCCAAACCCTTGTTGCATTATTCTTGAAACTGTAATTAACAGCTGAAGCGGGAAGCAGCCCGGAAGTACCAGACGATAAACTAAAATCGTAATCATCAGCATAGGTCCATTCCAACTCATAACTCACCGGTGTGAGTTGAACCGGGGTCGTGTCGCCGGGTGTATAATTCCAGAATAGCCCCAGATAGTTGTTCGGCTCGTTTGCATGTGGGTTACAGACTAACGCAGGTGCAGCGATTCCGTAGTTTGGCTTATCAAACCTTTGAGTAACTATTGAAGATTCAAGGTAAAAATTCCTGAAAATCGAGTCAATGATCGAGGTGCTGGTCAGTGATGTCGCGG
>JACSRV010000113.1 GCA_014879545.1 Chitinophagaceae bacterium
TGCTGGATGTGCTGAGTGTGCTGGGTGTGACCAAGAACAGCATACTGACTGCACCGACACCGGCAGCAAAGACCGCATATGAGACCATTCTGAACAATCAGACTGTGATCTATCAGGCGGCGTGGAACCTGAAGCCAAATCTGGCGACAAACAGAGCCCTGATAAAGGCTAAGTTGTTGGAATTTGCAGCGACCATCTATTAATTGCAAGGGTGCGGAAACGTGCCACATACCTACAAAGCATGAATATTAAAGTCTTATCCGCATCTTTACTATTGCTGACTGCAGGGTTGCCTGCTATGGCGCAGCAAACTGCGGCCACCGAACAGACCGAGGTGACGAAAAGTGAATTTTCGGCACTGGTGACGGAGTTGGGTAAAATGCTGGATAAGGATAAGAAAGCCGAAGCAGAGCAGCTTTTCACAGAGATCAACAAATTGGCGAATGCCGAATTCGGGTCGACACGGGAGAAGATGCGCCATGCACAGAATGATGCTGACAAGAGCAGATACAGCGCACTGACGGTGAAGCAAAGGAATATGTTTGCGCAGGTACTGAAAATGCGTCAGGAGAACATGATAGCTAACAAGCAACAGATAATGGAGCAGCTGGAGGCGTTTTCGGCGACGATAGAATAAGAACGACAACAAATTTTTAGGCGAGGGCTCTGGGAAATCAGGGCCTTCGTTGTTTTTTAAAGGTCAGGATGATGGAAAACAAAAAAAGAGTAACGGGTATAGGTGGTATTTTCTTTAAAGCCCAGGACCCGAACGGAGTGCGAGAGTGGTATCACAAACATCTGGGTCTGGGGAATGACCCGTACGGAACGGTTTTTGACTGGAGAGACGCGGTGGACCCTTCGAAAAAGGGATGCACCGTATGGAATCCGTTCAAGGCAGATACACAGTATTTCGCGCCATCGGGTAAAGACTTTATGATCAATATGCGAGTAGAGGACCTGGAGTGGCTGTTGGGTGAGTTGAAAAAGGAGGGCGTGGAGCAGATAGGTGAAATGCAGGTATATGATTACGGAAAGTTTGCCCACATAATGGACCCCGAAGGGAACAAGATAGAATTGTGGGAGGCAATTGACTATGATTTTGGCGCTGCGGACGAGGGTACAGGACAGGATCAGCCGTAGATCTCTATCTGCACATCGCGTTTGTCGTAGCCGAGGGCGAGTATGCGCTCGCGTGCTTCGTCGATCATTTCGCGCCAGCCGCACAACATGAAAGAAGCGGGCTGATGGTTCCGGCATAATTCCTCGTAGATCTTGTGTACGTATCCGGTATGGCCGTCCCAGTGCTGGCGGGAGAGCGTGGGTATGTAGCGGAAACCTTCGATCTTGTTTTGCAGATCGAGCATCTCGTCGTGGTACAGGAGATCGGCGATGGTGCGGGTGCCGAATATGAGATTTATCTTGTAGCCTTTGATATTGTGGTGGTGTATGTACTTTATCATGCTGCGGAAAGGCGCGATGCCGGTGCCGGTGCAGATGAAGAAATGTTCTTTGTCTTTGTCGGCGGGCAGTGTGAAAACGCCCTGTGGGCCGCGCAGTGTAAGTGAGTCGCCGACCTTGACGTTCTCGAAAATGTAGCGGGACCCTACCCCACCGTGGAGATGCACAATGATGAGCTCGATGACATTGGTGCCATCGGGCATGGAGGCGATGCTATAGCTGCGCCAGCGTTTGTTTCGCTGCTCGTGAATGGGAAGATCGAGGGTGACGAACTGGCCGGGGACAAAAGTGAAGTCGGATTTTTCGGGCATTTCTACCCAATACCGGCGAGTGTTGGACGTAGCCTGTTTGATGTGTGTGACAACTCCTTTTTGCCAAGCCGGAATCATGGGGTTAAAGGTAGTTTATTTTGCGGGAGGGGTATATAGAGCCTTGTAATAATGACATTGGTGTGAGGTGGTGAGCGGGTAAGTGGCGGTGAATTGCTATCTTAGCAAAAATTCTACATATTTTGTATTTCGCTGATTTTGGCTTTGATGATGATCTGATGGATGGCATAGATGCCATGGGCTACGAAAAAGCCACCCCTGTACAAGCGCAGGTAATACCACTGATACTGGAAGGAAGGGATATAATTGCCGCAGCCCAAACGGGTACGGGAAAAACAGCCGCGTTTTTGCTTCCGGTGCTGGAGCAGCTGCTGACGAAGCCGCATGATGAAAGATCGGTGAATGCACTGATCATTGTGCCGACGCGTGAGTTGGCGACACAGATATCGCAGGCGCTTGAGGGCATAGCTTACTACACTAATATAAGCTTCATATCGGTTTACGGAGGAACGGGCGGTGCATTGTTCGCGTCGGAGCGGAAGGCACTGGAAACAGGAGTGGACATTGTGATATGTACACCGGGCAGAATGATATCGCACCTGAACATGGGTTATGTGAAGTTGGGTGGGCTGAAGTATCTGATACTAGATGAGGCGGACAGGATGCTGGATATGGGTTTTTATGAAGACATCATCAAGATCATATCTTACTTGCCGAAGGAAAGGCAGAACCTGTTATTCTCGGCAACGATGCCACCGGCTATAAGGAAGTTGGCCAATACCATTCTACATAATCCTGCAGAGATAAATATTGCTATATCGAAGCCGCCGGAGCAGATAACACAGGGTGCTTTTGTGGTGTATGAACCACAAAAGCCGGGACTGGTGAAGTATGTGCTGAAGCAGAAGGAGTTTGCGAGTGTTATAGTTTTCTGCTCGAGTAAGCTGAGTGTGAAGAAACTATATGAGGAGCTGAAACGGGCGAAATTTGCGGTGGGTAGTATCCACTCGGACCTGGAGCAGGACCAAAGGGAGCAAGTGTTGCTTGATTTCAAGAGTAAGAAGCTGTCTATACTGGTGGCAACAGACATACTGAGCCGAGGTATAGATATTGAAGATATAGACTTGGTGATCAACTATGACGTGCCACATGACGGAGAGGATTACGTGCACCGCATAGGCAGGACAGCGAGGGCTGCGACAAAAGGAACGGCGTATACTTTCATCACCGATAAAGAACTGTTCAAGTTTCATAAGATAGAGAAGCTGATAGGGAAGGAAGTTGAGAAACTGCCGGTGCCTGCTGAGTTTGGCCCGGCACCGTCGCCTGCGGCGCGAACAGAGCGCAGTGGCAACGCAGGAGGAGAAGGACAAAGGAACAAGAAGAAAAGGAGGTATAAGGGAAATGGCGGCGGTGCCAAGAAGCCGCAGTGAGGACTACCACACAACCGATATATTGTGTAGGTTTGTCCAGACCCCGCACTATGAAAGAAGCACACCCTGTGTGTGCCCTGTGAGATATTATTAATGAATAGAAATGGGTAATCAGCAAAACATATTTCTTGCGAAGAGTGAGGTGAAGGCGCATGACCTGGAGCACAAGCGAAAGGTGGCGTTCAACATACAGAAGTATAATGACAGTGTGGTGAAGGGTAAGAAGCAGTACTCGAACCTGGAGCTGGCACGCAGGCGCGCAAAGAATATTAAGTGGAAGACGATAGAGAACCTTGATAAATACCTGGAGCAATTTGAAAAAAATTTTACCGCCAACGGCGGTAAGCTGATATGGGCTGAAGACGCAGAAGAAGCAAGACAGGCCATACTGCAGATATGCAAGGAGAAGAACACACGCCAGGTAGTGAAGGCAAAGAGCATGGTGACGGAAGAGCTGCACCTGAATTCTTTTTTTGCAAAGAACGGAATTGAGTCGGTGGAGACGGACCTGGGCGAATATATACAACAACTAGACGAAGAGCCGCCTTACCATATAGTGACGCCGGCCATGCACAAGAGCAAGGAAGATGTGGCGAAGCTGTTTCATGAGAAGCTGGGCACTGAGCCGCACCTGAGTCCGTCGGAGATAACGTTGGTGGCGCGCAAGAACCTGAGGGAGAAGTATGTGACCGCAGAGGTGGGCATAACAGGAGGTAACTTTTTGCTGGCTGATGTGGGTGGTGTGTGTGTGACCGAGAATGAGGGGAATGGCCGGCTGTCGACAACGTTTCCGAAGACACATATAGCGGTGGTGGGCATAGAAAAGCTGCTGCCATCAATCAATGACCTGCCACTGTTCTGGCCGCTGCTGGCGACCTTTGGCACGGGGCAGCAAGTGACGGTGTATAACAGCATTTTTACAGGACCGAGGCGGGCAAACGAAACTGACGGGCCTGAGGAGATGTATGTGATATTGCTGGATAACGGCAGGACGAACCTGCTGCGGAAGGAAGTGCGCGAGAGCATGTACTGCATCAGGTGCGGGTCTTGTCTAAACGCGTGCCCGGTGTATAAGAATATTGGAGGCCATGCCTATGGCACTACCTATAGTGGCCCGATAGGTGCAGTGATAACGCCGCATCTGGAGGGGATGAATGAATTCAAACATCTGAGTTATGCAAGTAGCCTGTGCGGTAACTGTACCGAGGTATGTCCGGTGAAGATCAACATACATGAGATGTTGCTGGAGAACAGGAAGATAGCTGTGGAGGATAATCTGAACGGGTTTGGCGAACATGCAGTGTGGGCATTGTGGGAGCGTGCGATGCTGAGCCGGACAATGTTGAACCTCGCGAGCGCGAATATGAAGGGCAAGGTAGTGAACAAACTATTTGAAGACACATGGGTGAAACACCGAACGCCACTGCGATTTGCAGAGAAGTCGTTTAACAAGATTTGGAAGGAACGCCAGGGAAAATAGGAACACATGGCGACCGTAGTTGTATATAGTCCGTTTGTGAATGAGCGTCTCAGGTATGTAATGGGATGGCTGATGAAGGAACGACTGCAACTGGATGTGCGCATTACCGATAATAAGGAGGAGGCGGACTTGAGTGAGTGTGTTGTGTACTATGGTATGCAGCAAGCGGGGAAATTCTGTGTGCCTGCAGCAGAGCTGCTGCAGCAAACCGGTACGGCTACTGTGAAACCCGAGGTGGGGAGTTGGGGGCTGATGCCTACCCTATTTGCAATGAGTGAAGATGGATACACGATACCCTTTGATATTTTCTCGGCAGTTTTTTATCTGATAACACGATATGAAGAGTATGGCAGGTATGTACCTGACAAACACGGCAGGTATCCTGCGACCGAAAGTGTGCTCACTAAAAACGGATGGTTGCAGCGACCGATAGTAGATGAGTGGGTGTATGCATTGAGAAAGGAATTGCAGAAGCGACTGAATATAGAGGTGTCAGAAATGCACTTTGTATTCAGGCCGACCTATGATATAGATATGGCGTACGCGCATCTGCACAAGGGTGCGAAGAGGATAGCCGGAGCTTTTCTGCGGGCTTTGGCGGCGGGTAACCTAAGAGAAATAAGTTTGCGGGCACAGGTGCTGAAGAAAAAGCAGAAAGATCCGTATGACTCGTTCAGGTGGCTGAGGCAGGTGCACAAAGAGTATGGATTTATACCGACGTATTTTGTGCTGTCGACGCTGCGCACAACAAAGTTTGATAAGAACATACATCCTGAACATCCGGCGATGGTGCGGGTGATCAAGAACCTTGCGAAGGAGGGGATAATTGGGATCCACCCATCGTATTATTCAGGCGAGGGAAATGTGATGCAGGCAGAGAGAGGTGTGCTGGAGACTGTGGCGGGAAAAAGAACCACAATATCGAGGCAGCACTATATACGCGCTGTGTTGCCGCAGACATACAGAAGCCTGATCGCAGCCGGGATAACGGAAGACTATAGTATGGGATATGGCACGCATCTGGGTTTCAGGGCGGGGACCGGAAGCTCGTTCATGTGGTATGATCTTGAGCAAGAAAAGAAAACCAATCTTCGGGTGTTCCCGTTCTGTTTCATGGATACCACTGCCCACTACGAAGCCGGGTTGACAACACAACAGGCGTTTGAAAAGCTGGAAGCGATGAGTAAGTTATTGGAGCAAACCGGTAGCAAACTGATCACGGTATTCCATAATTTTTCGTTGGGTACAGATAATGAATGGACGGGGTGGCGCCAGGCGTATGAGTTGTTTTTACATAGCATGTCGATGAAGGGAAAATAACACCAAAAAAATGGGGAACAAGCGAAGTGCTCATTCCCCAATGCCATTATGTTAAGTAGTAAATTACTTTACGCCCATTTCTTTGAGGATGGGTGTAACGAAGTCGGACAACTCTTTAATGTAGGCAGGTGAGAAATCGAAGCGGATACCGGCAGTAGCGTACAGTTCTTTTAGTGTTTTGGTGTAGCCAAGGCTGAGCGCGTTCTGATAATTCTGTAATGCCTGTTGTTTGTTGCCGCGGTATTGCCGCCACATTGCAATGGCACCAAGCTGGGCGATACCGTATTCGATATAATAGAACGGAACCTCGAAAAGGTGCAGTTGTTTCTGCCAGAGGTTGCGGCGATATTCGTCGAATCCGGACCAGTCGGTGATGCCTGTAGCAAATTCGTCGAGTATGGCGAGCCACTGTTCTTCGCGCTGCTGCACAGAGTGACCAGGATTGGTGTAGAGCCAATGCTGGAACTTATCAATAGTGGCGATCCATGGAAGGACAGAGATGATACGTTCCATTTCTTCGAGCTGCGCGCGGTGGAGTTCCGTCTGGTCTTTAAAGAAGACATCCCAATGTTCCATAGAGAACAGTTCCATACTCATACTGGCGAGTTCGGCGATCTCCATTGGATATTCTTTGAACGCTGTGAGCGGGAGTGGGTGAGAGAGGAAAGAATGGATAGCGTGCCCACCCTCGTGCATCATGGTGATGACATCGCCCATGGTACCGGCAGCATTCATGAAGATAAACGGAACACCGGTCTCGGCGAGCGGGCAATTGTAGCCACCCGGGGCCTTGCCTTTGCGGCTTTCGAGATCGAGACGCTCCATGCCCTGCATGGTAGTGAGGCAGCTGCTGAAAAACGGAGAGAGTCGGCTGAAGGTCTCAACCGTTTTTTCAGCGAGTTCTTTTCCTGATGTAAAAGGATGGAGCGGCTGAGTTCCTTTTGGTTCGGCGTCGCCGTCCCAGGGGCGCATGACATCAAGGCCGAGGCGCTGCTGTCGGTTGCGAGCAAGCATGGCATGCAACGGAACAATATGTTCTTTAACGGCATTGTGGAAATCGAAACAGTCTTCGACCGTATAATCGAAGCGACCGAGTTCGCGGAATTTATAATCGCGGTAGTTATCGAAGCCGGCGTTGCGGGCTACCTGATGGCGAATGGAAAGTAGCTTGTCGAAAAGTTCGTTGAGTTTGTCTTTATCAACGAGGCGACGGCCGGCCACTTTTGTAAATACTGATTGCCTGAGATCGCGTTCGGGGTTCTGCAGGAATTTTGCTGCCTGCTGGAGGGTGTATTCTTTACCGTCGATCTCGACACTCATGGCGCCTGAGATGACACCATATTGTTGTGCGAGCAAATTGAGGTCGGCCTGAAGCGTGACGTTCTCTTCGCGATACAATTGAGCGGCATTCTCTACACCACGTAGGTAGGGGAAGTACATGTTGGGATCGAGTTCATTGACGAACGGACAGGCAAGTAGTTTTTTGTTGAGTGCAAACGTGTAGGGTTTGATCTTTGGTTCGATCTCCATGCAGAAGAAAGTGAAAGCCTCTTCAATTTCCTTGTTAGTTGTGTCGCAAGTCATTTTTATTTGGCGCCAACAAGCGTCTTCGCTTATGACGGCTTCGAGTTCGCTAATGTTGCCGAGCCAGGTAGCCAGTTCTGAAGAAGACTTTATCTCTCTTTCAGTCAGCTCATCATAGTATGGTTTGAGTGTTTCCCAATTGGTAACAGTGAATTCTTTGGGGAGGAAAGTCCTTTCTTTTACAGGAAGCGGTTGGAATGTTGTGTTCATAAGTTGAAACCTTGAATGAGGCAGGCAAATTTAGGATATTGGTATAAGCCTGCAGGTATAATAATTGTTAGAAAACTGACCGGGGAAGATGTGAGAATTTGTTATTTGCCCAAACAAATAGGATTAATGATTATGTTATTTGGCCACTCAGTCATATTGCGTTTTGGTTGAATGTGGTGTTTTGGAAGCAAATTTTGTAAAAATGATGTTCAATTTATAAAAAATGACAGCAAAAAGCCTGTCAGCAACCCGGTGAGATATTAATTACTGACTATATCTATAAAACTGATGGCGGCGGTTTGCACTTCCATTTTTTTGCTACCCCCACCGGTAGTATATTTGCATCAAGTTGTGAATTTAATGGGTTAGTAAGTAAGAGCTGCCGGATTCTTCCGGCGGCTCTGTTTTTAGGGGTACCCTAAGCCAGAGTAGGCTGACCGGAGTATTCTATTCTTTTCTCTCACCAATAGCCGATGACCCTGGTTGAGTCAAAATTTTTTTGAAGGGTCTGCATCTCATTTTCGGGAAAAAACAAAAGATGGTCTGCATGAAAAATGTGGATATCGTAAAGGAGCATCTGTCGTGCTGGCGGAAGGTGAAGTTGTATCTTTAACGAACGATGGCAAAAATCAAATCAGCATTCTTCTGTCAGCAATGTGGATATGAGACACCGAAATGGACGGGTAAGTGTCCGTCGTGCGGTACATGGAATTCTTTTGTGGAAGAAGTGGTGCAGCGCGATGAAAAGAAACGAGGCGATATGCAGGGCTGGGAGGACGGAGACAACAAAGAAAAAAACAAGGCGCACAAGCTGGATGAGATAGTGCATGTGGAGGAAAGGCGGCTACCAGCGCCGGATACAGAGCTTAACCGGGTGCTGGGTGGTGGCGTGGTGCCCGGATCGGTGATACTGGTGGCGGGTGACCCGGGGATAGGAAAGAGCACCTTGTTTCTGCAATGCGCATTGCAGTGGAAAACGGTAAGGACACTTTATGTATCGGGGGAGGAAAGTGCTCAACAAATAAAGTTGCGCGCGGAGCGACTGGGGATAACTAACAACAATCTGTACCTGTTGACGGCGACCGAAACGTCGACCATCTTTAACGAAGTGAAAAAGGTGAAGCCGCAGGTGCTGATCATAGATTCTATACAGACGTTGGAGTCGCCATATGTAGAGTCGGCTGCGGGCAGTGTATCGCAGGTAAGGGAGTGTGCAGCCGAACTGCAAAAATTTGCGAAGACATCGAATATACCTGTGTTCATAATAGGTCATATAACTAAGGACGGATCTATAGCAGGACCTAAGGTATTGGAGCATATGGTGGACACGGTTCTGCAGTTTGAAGGAGACCGTCATTATGCCTACCGGATATTGCGGACACTGAAAAACAGGTTCGGATCGACGGCGGAACTGGGTATTTATGAGATGGTGCAGCAAGGAATGCGCGCTGTGACGAACCCATCTGAAATTTTATTATCTCAACATGATGAGCCGCTGAGCGGTATTGCTATAGCTGCAACGATGGAGGCATCGAGGCCTCTGATGATAGAAGTGCAAGCTCTGGTGACGACAGCCGTGTATGGAACGCCTCAAAGAACGGTAAGTGGAATGGACCTGAGGCGGCTGCAGTTGCTGCTGGCGGTGCTGGAGAAACGGGGCGGATTCCATTTTGGGGCGAAAGACGTGTTTGTGAACATAGCAGGTGGATTGAAAATAGAAGATCCATCGATAGAATTGGCGGTAGTGTGTTCATTATTATCTTCTTATGAAGATAAAACGTTGCCATCTAATATTTGTCTGGTGGGAGAGGTTGGCTTAAGCGGAGAAATAAGGGCAGTGAACAGGATAGAGCAGCGGATAGCGGAGGCAGACAAATTGGGTATGGATGTAATATTCATACCGAAGGCGAATGCAAAGGGTCTGGACCGAAAGAACTATAAGATAGAGATAAAGATGGTGAACAAAGTGGAGGATGTGTATAAACTGCTTTTTGCGTGATGGGATTTCAATTTATGATAAGTGGCGCTAGATAGCGATATTTAAAAAGCGAAAAAGGAGCCACCGAGTGGCTCCTTTTTTATGGAATAATGTTTTGCGTCGTCACAACCCCTGGAATTGCCGGAGGAAGCGAACATCGTTCTGAGAATATAGACGGAGATCGTTCACCTGGTATTTGATCTGGGTGATACGCTCTACGCCCATACCGAATGCGAAACCGGAATAAACCTCAGGGTCGATGCCGAAGTTGCGCAGGAGGTTGGGGTGTACCATGCCGCAACCGAGGATCTCGACCCAGCCGGTGTGCTTGCACAGACTGCAGCCGGAACCACCACATACGGTACAGGAGATATCCATTTCGGCACTTGGCTCAGTGAACGGGAAGTAGGACGGGCGGAAACGCACCTTGGTATCGGGGCCGAACATTTCTGTAACGAAATAATAGAGCGTTTGCTTGAGATCGGCGAACGATACATTTTTATCAACGTACAGTCCTTCGAACTGATGAAAGAAGCAGTGTGCCCGGGCAGAGATAGTTTCGTTGCGATACACACGGCCGGGGCAAATAACACGAACCGGAAGCGGAGTGGTCTCGAGGATGCGCGCCTGAACTGACGATGTGTGGGTGCGTAATACCCAATCGGGGTTTTGCGCTACGTAAAAAGTGTCCTGCATGTCGCGAGCTGTATGATTCTCGGGCATGTTGAGCGACGTAAAGTTATGCCAGTCGTCCTCGATCTCGGGACCGGTAGCGACACTGAAACCGATCTTGCTAAAGATATCTACAATGCGATTCTCGACAATGCGCAGCGGGTGGCGCGTGCCAATAGGCAGTGGCGCACCGGGGAGACTGGTATCAATGGCCGCAGCATTGGCGTTGCCTTCGTCTTTGAGATGGGCGAACTGCTCGTAGCGACCCTCGGCAAGTTGTTTAAATGAATTGAGCAACATGCCGGCTTCTCTACGTCCTTCCGGCGGGACGTTCTTCATTTCATTTGCCAATAATTTGACAATGCCCTTGGTGCCGAGGAACCTGATACGAAATTGCTCGAGGTCGGCGGCGTTGGCGGGGTTGAAAGAATTAATTTCCTGCTCGTAGGGCAGAATCTGTTCCTGTAAGGATGCCATAAGGAACAAAGATATTATTTCTACGGGAACCATGAGGGAATGCAGGTGCAGGATATTCAGCAAAAATTGCGTTAATATGAGCTGCTACAACAGAGACAAACGAAAGAAAGGGGAACATGTGGCGTGCAAAGCAGAATGAAATATGTAAGCAGACTGAGTATGAGAAGATTGGGAGCGAAAAAAAATCTATGATAAGAAGCAGACTGTCAACGATGTGGCAACAGGAGCGAATGACAGAAACGTGATTTGCGGGGCAGTGGAATGCAGAAGACCTTTGTGTCACAAAACAACGAAATCCCTATCATGAGTGACAAATTGAAAAAAGCAGAGCGGAGTTATGTACTCTCGGACAGCAGTGTGAACGAATATGGGTTCAGGCTATTGACCTCGGGTTACGAGATCGAATCATTCAGGAAGAATCCGATCGGATATTATATGCATAAGCGAGAGGATGGCATAGTGCTGAAATGGGAAGACCTGCGAGTGGAAGGCGACCAGGTGCTGGGTGTGCCGGTGATAAATCTGGCAAACGCGAGAGGAGAACAGACATTGCAGGAAGCAGAAAACGGTTTCCTGAACGCAGCATCGGTGGGGCACATAGTGGTGCTGGAGTATAGTCTGGATAAAGAACTGATGCTGCCGGGCCAAACGGGACCAACGATAACGAGGTGGTACAATAAGGAGTGCAGCCTTGTGGACATACCCGGGAACTGCAATGCGCTGACCCAATTGTATGACGCCAACGAGAACGAACTGAACCTGGCTGATATGGGCGGGAGCAGGCAGATGTACCCGATGGGCAACCATGAGTTGCTGGCGACGATGGCCACTCATCTGAAAATGGAAAAGACAAGTGACGTACATCAAATAGGCAAGGCTGTGGAGCGACTGGCACAGAAGGCGACACAGCTGGAAGCAGAGAATCAATTGCTGTATGAAGAAAGGGCCCGACTGACAGCTACATTGGATGAAATACAAGCGAGCCGAAAGAAGGCCGAGGTGCAATCGCTGCTGGTGAGAGCACTGGAAGACAAGAAAGTGACCGTGGAATTGCGTGACCGGCTGGCCACCGACTATGCCGGTAATCCTGACGGACTGCGCACACTAATAGCGGCAATGCCTGCATACCGGTCGATAGCCGAACAACTGAGCCAGCCGAAACAGGAGGGCAATATGGCAGACTGGACCTGGGACGACTATGAACGTAACGACCCCAGCGGGAAAAAGTTAATGGAACTGCGCGCAACAGACGCCGCTAAATATCAGGAGCTGTTCAACGGCAAATTCAACGCCTGAGCACCGTAAAAAAGCAACAAGAATTTTTTGTAGAAAAAGCTACATGCGCAGTTGTGCAGGGATGCTAACGTGTGCAACATTGAGACATAATTCTATCACCAAACAATCATAAAAAAAGATGGCAATTCAAAAAGAGATATGGCAGGACCATATAGAGGGAAATCTATTCAAGAACAATGAGTTTCTGCTGGCGTCGACAGATGCAAGCCAGTATGTGCTGCAAGGAAAGGTAGTGCACATACCACAGGCGGGAGCAACAGCGACTGTAGTAAAGAACCGGGCATCGGTGCCGGCAACAGTAGTGCAACGAACAGACACAGATGTAACCTATGTGCTGGATGAGTTCACCACGGATCCGATACTGATACCGAATGCGGAGAGTTTTGAACTGAGCTACAACAAGCGCGAAAGCATCCTTGCCGAATATGAGTCGTCGCTGAGGCAGACAATAGCAGAGAACCTGTTGATAGACTGGAGTCCGACGGGAGCGACAGGAACAATCATACGAACGACAGGCGTATCGACAGCGACGCACCTTGACGACACGACCGGTAACCGAAAGAAGCTGACGGTGAATGACCTGAAATACGCGCAATTGCAGATGAACAAGCAGAACATACCAATGGAGGGAAGGTATGCCCTGATAAGTGCAGACATGTTTCAACAATTGACAGATGATATGTCGGCGACTCAATATCGCGATTTCAGCGCAGCCTATGATGTGAAAGATGGTGTGTTGGGACGACTGTTCGGTTTCAATATCATGATGCGGGGAAGTGTAGTGAGCTATGATAACGCGACACTGCCGGAGGTGAACAGTTACGGAGCGCTGGCAGCAGCAGATGACAATGATGGTGTGCTTTGCTGGCAGGTGAGTGCAGTGGAACGTGCGCTGGGACAGATCACTTTCTTTGAACGAATAGGCGACCCTACGTACTATGGTGACATTTATAGTGTGGGTGTGCGAATGGGTGCAAGGAAACGGAGAAGCGATGCGAAGGGAATTGTGGCCATAGTGCAGGCCGCCGCTTAAAAGACGAAAATGTTATGTGAAATAAAAATATGGATACTCATTGGGGCGGCCGGTGTAATGGCAACAATACTGGGCTTTACGATAAAGGTGATCACGGATCAGGTGATAAAGAGGTTGGATGAAATAGTGACTGAGTTGAAACAGCTGACACAAGTGACCACCGTGCAGGGACAACAGATACAGGGGCTGAAAGACCAGGAAGCCATGATACACCACCGCCTCAATGAGCATGCCGAACGACTACATGCGCTGGAGACGAGCGCAATACTTTATAAACACTAAAATCAAGAAAACATGTTCTGTAACAAAATGAGAAAGAAGATCCGCCAGCTGGTGCAGCACTTTGACGAGTATGTTGAAGCACATGCAGAAGCTGCACTGCAGATAACAACGTCGCTGAAGGAAATGCTGGAATCGCCGGCGGCAGATGTAGTGACATTGCTGATACCAGGGGAAGCAGATGATCTGCTGAAACGACATATAATAACCGCACTGGAGAAAGCGGTAATGACCCTGACTGCAGTGAATACATGCGCGGGGGAAGGAGATATAAATGCAAGGATCAAGTGCCTGATGACTGAGCTGGCAAAAGCTGCACCTGAAGTAAGGGACGCGTTGTTGCATAAGCTGGCAAGCCTTATTACCGCAGCATTGGATGGAGGCAGGATGAAGCAACGGGATTATGATCTGTATGTTCAGGCAAAATATACCGCATCGAGGTAGGGCGATTGCCGCACCGGTGGGTAATGTTTCGGGAACAAGGGGACAACAACGAACTGTAAAACAAAAAACAAGAGAGAATGGGTAGTGTAAATATTACGTTGGCCAACGGCCAATTGGGCGGAACACTGCTGACCAATGATGGGATAGCAGGTTTGGTAGTGACCGGGGTGACCGAGGGTGCCTATACGGTGGGTACACCGATATTGATAACGAGTGTGGCTTCTGCTAACTCCGCAGGGATAACAGAGACAGGAAATGCATTTGCCCTGCGACAGGTGAAGGAGTTTTATGCACAGGCAGGGAGTGGCGCGCAATTGTATCTGATGCTTGTGCCAGCAACGATGACTGTGGATGAGGTGGCTCAGGTGAGTGAGACAGCAGGAGCCAGGAAATTGCTGGACTATTCGGGAGGCAGGATAAAATTGCTGGGAGTGCTGAGTGACGACGCGGCTGTGATTGCAGCAGGATCGGTGGTGACTGTGACCAATGGTTTGAATGAGGATGTATATGCTGCGGCGACCAACATGGCTGCACTTGCGCAGGAGTACTTTGAAGCACACAAGCCATTCAGAGCTGTGATCGGGGGAACAAGTTATTCGGGTACAGCAGCAAGTCTCACTGATATGACAGCGGGCGGGTCGAATAACCGGACTGCTATTGTGATAGGAGATACGGTTGCGGGTAAGGCGGCATGTGTGGGGTTGGTATTGGGTGTACTGTCAACAGTGCCTGTGCAACGAAAGATAAGCAGGGTTCGTAACGGACCACTTTCGAATACCGGTGCATTTCTTGCGACAACAGCACTTGCTTCTGTTGCAGAAAGCTTGCCGGTAATAGCAGGAAAGGGATTCATCACATTCATTACCTACCCGAACACAACAGGTTATTATTTCTCAGGTGATCCGACCTGTGCCGCAACGACGGACGATTACAGTGTGCTGGCGAGGGGACGAGTGATAGACAAGGCACATGTGCTGGCATATTCAACATTTGTGCAGGTAGTGGATGATGAAGTGCCGGTGACCACAGATGGAACATTGGAACCCGGATTCTGCAAATGGCTGAGCCAGCAGATCGAGAACCTGATCAATAATACGATGACCGCTAACAGGGAGATAAGTAGCGTGACTTGTTTTATAGACCCGGAGCAGAATATACTAAGTACTAACCAACTGAATGTAGTGATAGGAATTGTGCCGATAGGCTACGCGACGCAGATAGAGATCAGCCTTGGTTTCAATAATCCAGCAATTTAGAAGGACTGAATAATCATTAACGTAAAAAAGAATCAAAGGGATGCCGACAATACCATTTTTCGATAGTAAAGACTGTGAATGGGCAGACATGACCGTAACAGTGGCGGGTTCGAACCTGACCAAGATAAGGGGACTGAAATACAAGGCCCTGAAGGATAAACAATTGCTACATGCAGCAGGTGATGAGCCCATAAGCATTCAGGGTGGGAAGCGCACCTATGAGGGCCATATAAAAGTGCTGAAGGGTGCGCTGGATGATATGAACAAGGCGGCGCTGCTTGCGGCTGGCGATGATATACTTGATCTGCAATTTGATATAGTGATCACGTACAAGGCTAAGGGATCGAGAGGCTTGCAGACAGATACCCTTGTGGGTGTAGAGATAAAGGAGTTTGAGAAAGGATGGGACCAGGGTGCGAAGCATATGGATGTGACGTTGCCGATCGTATTCATGAAACTTGTTTCTGTACAATAATCTTTCAAAGAAATGAACGAACAGAACAGCAGGCCGACAGGTAGTGTATCAGATGGCCAAATAAAAGAATGGAAGGCTACCCACAAGCATGGTATCTACTCGATAGAAGTTGAGGGGCATATTGCCTACTTCAAGAACCCCGGAAGACATGAGTTGAATTGCGCGATGAGTAAGGCAGATAATGAGCGAGCGCTGGACATGTATGAAGAGCTGGCATCGTTGACCTTCATTGGGGGAAGTGATGAACTGCTGCGCGACGATCAGATGTTCATAGGTGTTTGTCAGGAGTTGAAGGTGAAACTGGAAGGGAAAAAGGCGGTACTGGTAAACTTATAGAGGGGTCGCGCGGAGGTCCGGCGCACGATCCCGTTGGATTTATGGAGACGATACTAGAATATCATTTGCCGGGTTTGGACCACCGAGAGTTGAGTGACGAGGAGTTTGCAAGGAAAGTAGCGCATCTGAATTACATACTTCAACGGGAGCGGCCTTCAGATGAGTAAGCGTAGGAAAAAGGAGAGCAGAGATGGAGCATGGAATTACGAATGGTGACAAACAAAGGTATGCTGCCAGGGAAACTGATGGATTGAACAGGATAATTGAGTTGACAGGTCAATTCTTGAAATTGAGGAACACAGGACTCATAATAAGCGGAATCGGTTTATCATCGGTATTCAGATTTGTGAGGGTTGGCGGGAAAGCAGTATTCCCCAAAGGAGAAAAAGTGCAATCGGGAGTTAGACAACATAATGATGAAGATCTGATCTCGGGGCGCGGAAAGACAAATGGTCTGAATATTGGAAGTAGCGATATAGGGACGAGAAAACCAGAGATGTACATTCAACAAATGCCAGTTTCCTTTGAGCAGAATAGTTTGCGAAGTCAGATAGTAAGTGGAAGGAGACATCTATTCCAAGTATTGAAGTCAGAGTTGCCCTCCAAGAGATTGACAAACCTCAATTCTCATGATGAAAAGGGTCCGGATGAATACCGACAGCAGCCAGCAAGGGAAGCAAAGGAGGGTCAGAGTTTCACCGGGGATGTTGCAGCCGGCCATCGGTCAAAAAATATCAGGCCGATCAAACATCAAATGCTGAGTGTAGCCCCCTTGTTCGCCGGACAACGGACAATAGTAAGGAAGGAGAAAACAAAGGGGATAGGGCCGTTGGGAAAAGAAGTTGGATCGAAGTTTGTATATGACTTACGTACACCACGCAATCTTGAGAAGTCTCGTTCGAATGGAGTACAAAGGTTATCTCAAATCGGCATGGTTCCATCTCCCGGTATGTTGCAAAGTGGCTACAAACCAGCTGTCGAATCGCTAAAGATCTCGCGAAAATATTTAGCGCAATCGGTTCGACCTCTTTCCTTAGGGGCCGAAATGCCGATGGGTGGCAAGCTATTGTCAGATGACCGGCAACCCGAACAGACGTTATTCGACTTTCCGGCAGCCAATGCTGGAGGAAAAGTGAGAAGAGGAAGGGACGGCAACGCGGATCAGCGAAACCACTCAGTGAAAGTAGAGATCAATCATCCATTAATCGGATCGTTGACGATCCAGAACAGCCGGGGTGACGGAGGGGTGTATGAGTTGCGTTCGAAGATAGAAGGTGTATTGTTGGATATTCTTGAAAGCGTAAATACAATAGGGTAAGAGATGGCAAAAGTAAGTTTGAGTCTGGTGGATCTCTATAAGGAGGCATTTGGGATGAGGCCGGAAGCGTTCAAGCCAAATTTCCCGAAAACACATGGCGAAGTGGATGGAATGAGGACGGGTTCGGGAATGGGTGGATCTCCGTATTATGAAGATGGGATTAATGGGAGAGTTTTCATGCCGGTCACAATCAGTTTTGAGGATGATGGTCAAATGGCATTCGGGGGTGCAGGAAGTAATTCAAACGCAGGGCAGAAGCCCAATAAATCCTGGCTGTTGCCTAATCCGATGGTGAGCATAGAGAGCAGGAAGCACATCATTGATACTGCATTGACCGAGCGGAGAGGTACGGTAAAGGAGATGATTAATACTTCGGACTATGAGATAATGATAAGGGGATTGATTGTTGGGTCCACCCATGATTTTCCTGAGGATCAGGTAGCGATGTTAAGAGATGCATATGAACAAAACAAACCTGTTTCAATCGCGTCAGCAGTTACAGATATATTCTTGTTGAGACCGGACAGGAGCGGTAGTGATAAAGTGGTGATAGCAGAGATGCGTCTTCCGGTGATACGCGGCGTAAAAAATGTGCGTCCGTATGAATTGAAGTTGATAAGTGATGAGACGTTTAACCTGATATCAATTGAGTGATGTTTGTACTGACCAGTAAGATAGCAATAGGTGGATTCATGTTTACCACCGTAAACGAAGTGGTTATAAGGAAGAGCGTGCACAGTGTTGTAGAGACCGCTGAAGTGCATATCCCCGCCGTGGCCATGATAAGACGAAAGGGAATAGCACAACCCGAAAGAAGAATGACATCTGAACTATTCAGAGCTGGTGACGCAGTAGTGATACAACTTGGATACAATGGGTCGCTTAAAACGGAGTTTACGGGTTATGTGAAGAATGTAGTGTGCGACAAGCATGTAACCATTGAATGCGAAGGTGTAAGTTGGTTGTTAAGGCACACTGTGCCGGAGAACGTAGTGGACGCAAGGGACATTCAGAGCGCTATAGTTGCCATAAAAAAGACACTTCCGGGTTTGCATGTTAAGTGCAAGGACAATGTGGCGCTGACGAGTGCATTTTCAGCCGGTATGTCGGGGCTAGATGTGGTGAACGCGATCAACACGTACAGTGATGGCAACATAAGGTGTTTTATGGCAGAGCGGGATGTGTTGTGGTGCGGGCGCTTCTATAGCGCTTGCGAAACGGCTGAGGTATTTAATTCGGGTGGCGTTGTACAATACAAGTTGGGATATAATGCGCTTAGAGAAAGTGAGCTGAAGGTACACAATACTGAAGCAGCACCTGCACAGGTTACCTACATGAGAAGGCCTATCAATGGCGTTATTGAAACCGGCACGACAGCTAAGGCAGGAGACACAGGAGCAAACTATGTGCGGATGCTGAATCATGTGGCAGGGAGACAAGGCCTGAAGCAACTTGCTGACGAGCGAATGGCCCGGTTCAGGTATAAAGGGCTTGAAGGTCGGCTTACAGCGTTTTTGCAGCCGTATGTTCAGCCTGGATTCAGAGTGTCGATCATAGATAGTCTGAACAAAGACAGAGAAGGGACCTATTTGGCTGAAAGTGTGGAGGTGAGGTTTGGTGTAGGCGGAGGCAGGCGAATAATTGAGGTTGGGCCAAGAGTTGCAAAAATGAAATAGGATGAATAGAAGTAGTGTGAGGATAATAGACGGATTGAAGGAGCTGTCACGAAGGCCATATGAAGTAGTTTCCGGCAAGGTCGTTGGCGGGAGTATCGATTCGGACGCAAACACAATGAGTGTGGTGTTATCAGCAAACGGCCTTGAAATAAAGGATGTTCTCCTGAAGGCTACGAGTGACGGCACGGATGGAGTGATCGGTATCCCTGAGGATGGTAGCGATGTGGTGATAGGTAGTATTGACGGGCCGGGACAATGGGTTCTGCTTCAGGCAAGCAGCATAGCTAAGTGGGAGGCGAGGTTGCATGGCCGATCGGTTGTAATAACTCCTGAAGCTATTAAAATTGACACAGGATTGGCCACAGTAAAGGTTGCGGAGAAAGTAACTGTGAGATCGGGCACGGAAGATCTTTACACACTGTTGCGGGATCTGCTTGATAGCATAAAACTCATCACTGTTACGACCCCCGCGGGGCCCAGCTCTGTCCCAGTGAATGTGGCAATGTTTGACGCGATATCGTTGAGATTAAACAATTTGTTGACGGCATAAGGAAGTGATGATATGGCACGGGAGATGAAAGATATTTCGCTGGATGAAGGAGATGATCTGTTGATCGAAAATGGAGACATAGTAATAGCGGAAAGTACAGCTACGCACCAGCGGCAATTGTTACTGAACAATAAAGGTGATTTTAAGGAAAACCCTACGGTTTGCGTTGGTGTGTTCAACTATCTGAATGATGAGAATTTTGACGGAATGATACGGGCCATCAATGTTGAGTTTTGCAGGGACGGTATGATTGTTTCGGATATCAGGCTGAACAAAGACGGATCAATAGAGACAGATGCGGTTTACAAGTAAACATACACGGAGATGAAAAAAGGAATAGTACAGCCCAATCAGAGTTTACTGGATGTTGTTATTACTGAATATGGAACGGTGGGGGCGGCATTGAGTGTAGCAATGGTCAATGGAATAGAACTTGGAAGCGTACCATTTGCCGGGACGATCGTGAACCTACCCGAAGTCCTGGGTAATGAAGTAGACATACAAACAATAGAGTATCTGCGCAGAGACAAGATCGAATTGGGAACCGCATACACTGCCGGATTGAGCTATTGGATAGTGTTTCGTCCGGTAATTTATGCTGTACCGACAGAAACGGGTGATCCGCATGTGATGGGTTATTACCGATTTGAGATGCAGGGCACTGCTGATTTTTTGAATATCAATCCGATTGACGTTGACTTCCCCGGTACCAATCGACTCAACTACCAAACGGAAGAGAGATACATTCTAGGACTTGCGCCGGAGAGTGCATTGCCGGAATCTGCAACCGTAATGTCAGGAATCATTATCCCGTATAAGTTGCCCTGGACTGTTGGATTCGGATACATGATCGTGTGGAGTGACCTGAGTGCACCTATCACCACTGCAACGTATGGGGATATCGCCGGCAATACGGCATATGTGGCACCGGTTACGGTTTTTGACAATACGAGCAATACAGTTGTAGCCCATTTACTTGGAGACATAAGGATTGAATTGGTATCATCTACAAACACAAATGCGACGCTGCGGTTAATAAGGCAGCATCCCCCAATTGCTCTGACCAATTTCAGCGAGTATAGTATGGAGTGGCTGGGTGTAGCGAGTGGCGGCGTTCCCGATCCATCAGATCCGGAAAATCCGGATAAGACATTGGTGACGCTCAATGCAGGGTTGCATACACTGGGATTGAAGACGACATACATGAACACAGCAGCCGGTGTTATCTATCCGAGTTCTGCATTTACAATGGTTATCACAGTTGAATAGAGAGAAATGGCAAGGAAAATAAAGGAGATACAAGAGCAGATAATAAGCACGATGGCTACAGATCCGCATTTGAGCACATACACGTGGAGCGATAGTAAGGTGGCTATGTGGCGTTTGTGGACTTTTGTCGTTGCTGTGTGTATATGGACACTGGAGGAGTTGTTTGATGCGCACAGAGAAGAGATGGAGTTAAAGATCAGTTCTATGCGTCCGCACAAATTATCGTGGTATGTAAACAAGGCAAAAGCTTTTCAATATGGTGTGGCACTACCGCCGGATAGCGATGAGTATTCCGAACCGACCGAGGATGAGAGTGTGGCAATTGTCCAATATGCAGCCGCGATAGAGTTGTTGAATATGATCAGGATAAAAGTGGCAAAGGGGCCAGCTACAGCGTTGGAGGGGTTGACAGCACCTGAGCTTAGTTCGTTTACTACGTACATGAACAGAATAAAGGATGCGGGTGTGAGGTTGCATATCACAAGTGATGCACCGGATACGTTCAGAGTGTCGTTGAAAATCTTCTATGATCCGCTGGTGCTCACGGCAACAGGTTCAAGGATCGATGGCTCGGCGGCAAATCCGGTTATGGATGCTATCAAAAAATTTCTGGCAGACCTTCCTTTCAATGGCGTGTTTATCCTTAATAAGTTCATAGCCGCACTGCAAGCAGTTGACGGCGTGAAGATAGGACAGGTGCTGGCAGCGCAGGCAAGCTACGCATCAACGCCATTTGTTCCTATCACCGTTAAGTATATTCCGGACGCAGGTTACATGAAACTGGACGAGGTCCATTTTGCGGCCAACATTTCTTACGAGGCGTACTTGCCAGAGTAAAAACCAAAATTCAAACATCGAGTAGGCATGGGATTTTTTGATATCAATTATGATTCGCTGCGCACACAGTTATTGCCGGTGCGGCTGCGAAACAACAAGATGAAGGCGTGGCTGCGTTGTCTAATTGCGCCAATTAAGTGGTTGCATGTAAAGTTCCTGGGACTGAGGAACAATGACGTTTACACACTGGCACATACCGGACAGGTGGTTTATCTGGAGGCGGTGTTGAACGATACATTCGATCCTGTGGCGCGTGGAATCATGATAGTTGACGGCAGCTATGAAGACCCGATATTTACTTATACCATACCCGAGACCGCACCTCATTGGTTGGGTCTGGTAGGTGAGACTGGTATGGCCGGATTTGTTACACCAGTTTCCCTATACACTACTGCCGAAACTGCATTGCTGGGAGACGCCTTTGTAGTGAGAGTTCCTTCAGCTGTTGTTTTTGATGAGTCAAGAATGCGTGCGTTGGTGAACAGGTACAGAATTGCAGGCAAAGGTGTTTACAGTATAGTGGTTTACTAAACTAATTCAGAAGAAAAAAGGAAAGACATGAAGACAATAGATTTTACAAAACCGGGAGGCTTCCCTCTGACACAGGATCAGTTGAATTACCTGCAGTCGGCCTACAAAGAAGCCATTAATGCAGTTGCTGCAATGGGTGGGAGTGGTGCAGTACCTGTGATTGTTAGCGGAATGGTAGTCGCCAACCCGTCCACCGGTGATTATTCGATAACCGATGGGTGGTTCTATTACAACGGTGAGCTGATCAGGTGTGTGGCATCGTCGGTATCAGGTGCAAGTGGTGGTTCAGAAGCGTATATTTCGATAGTAGAAGTTTCTTCTCCGTTAGTTTTTTTTGACGGCAGTACGCCCAATGTGATCAATGAGAAGACTGCAAACCTGCTGGTGTTGCCATCGGGAACTACTTCGGACGCAACCAGGTTTCCGTTGGTCGGTCTTACGCCATTTGGAAAACAATTTGGCATAGCCAACAGAGATGCTGTTTGGAAATCGATTGCCGTGAGCACATCAGTGGCGGAAGGAGGTGTGACCGGTACAGTATATTACAAGAAGGATTACACTGCTAATACGCTGCACATAAGGGGAGTACTGACGGCTGCGAACGCGCAGAATTTTGCTGCCTCGCCGGGTTCTCTTTATTATCTGGTGGCCTCATTGCCGGCTGATTGTACTCCGGGTAGTACCGGGTATTTTGTAGCCACTCAATACTCCGCGTCCTTGTTTAAAGATGACTTGGGGATATCTTGGATTAAACAAATTAACTGCGGTGTAAATTCGGCTGGTCAACTATTCATAAATTGGATTCGACCAGAGGTCGGATTAGGTAGTTATGCAATCAATCTCAGCACATCGATTGTACTCGAATAACTAGAATCTAGAGTTGTCCTGCTTGGTGAACAGTAACAGGTACACAATAATAAACAGCATGGAGGTGGCTGCCGATGCGGCGGTTTTCAGCAACAATTGACCTATGTTGGATAGGTTCCACAGCTCAACGCTGAAAAAAAGAAGGTGATGCAGTATGATGAGAAATGCGCTATAAACCAGAAAAGGCATCCAACCCATATTTTTGGTGGATGGCTGTAGCCCGGAATACTCCGAAAGATTACGTGGCAACAGGGCACTCAATACGTTTGTTCTCAGGTAAGCAATAAGCACAGTAGCGCAAGCATGCATCCCGGCCGTGTTGCCGAAAGAGTCGACCGTGGCACCCAATACAAAACCTGAGACAAGCAATGCCCAAACCGGAGTTTCAAAAGGAAGTAAAAGAATAAACAACGGGTATATATAGGGTATGAAAACAGGGAAACCGGACGGCTCGCTCCACCACCGCAGCGTGATCTTATTGAGGATCAGCACCTGTAGCGAAACTATGATGCAGAACCTCAGAATATTTTTAAGATACACGTTCATACTGTTTTTTCTTTATCCATTTTGTTGGGTACACAATCAGTTTGAGCGATCATTTTTTTATTGAAGAGTCCTCCAATTGCGTCTTTTCCTGGCGCATTTTATTTTCTACCACATACACATACTGAAGGTTTGCAAAATCGGTCGATGACTTCAGGTAGATGTGCTGCATTGCATTCTTTTTTATTGGTTCCGTTTTTATCACAGTACCGATCAATACTTCAGGCGGGAAGTAAAGTGAGTAGCTGTTGGTAAAAACGGAATCTCCTTTTTTTACTTCAACTTGTTGCGGCACATCTATCATGGTAAGCACACGTGGATTTTTGCCCTCCCACACCACAAACCCATTTGCTATGTTTTTCAGCCGTGCACTCACTCTTTGTTTAGCACTCAGCACAGAAAGTATGCTGGAGTAGTTTGCCGATACATGCTCCACGCGCCCCACTACACCCGAGCCGGATAGTACCGCCATGTTTTTACCTATGCCATGACGCGATCCCCTGTTTATTGTAATAAAGTTGTCTGTGGCATTTACAGAATTGTTGATGACGCGCGCCGTCCGGTACACATATTCCGCATACCTTACAATATGTTTCGCCGTATCCCCTACCTGGGTTTTGGTCTTCACCAACGAATCACTAAGTGTATCAAGGCTTCGGTATTGTTCTATGATCTGGCGCAAACGGGCATTCTCGTTCTGCAAACTATCGTTCATCCGGCGCAAACCAAAATAGTATACCACATCGTTCTGCTTTTTGTAAACCAGTCCCGATACTGCGTTCGCCGAACTAACGATGTCATTTCCCTGCAGCGTATTAGTTCGTTCTATCATAACGATGCACATCACCTCTAATGTCAGGAACAAAATGAGGTTGAAGAAGCGGCGTATGAAAAATATAAAATTGCGCACCCGTTCGGATTAATTTTATCGAGAGTTCATTACACAGTAATTGTCTCAGAACTTCTTCCGCTTAAAAATAAGCGCAAGCCCAACAACAATAGCAAAGCGATTACTTCATAAGGAAAGGCATCCTCGCGATATTTTTGAGGGCCATCCCTGTACCACGCACCACTGCACGCAGCGGATCGTCGGCAACATGCACAGGAAGTTTGATCTTATGAGATATCCGCTTGTCAAGACCTCTTAAAAGCGCACCACCACCGGTAAGGTACAGGCCTCTTCTGTAAATATCTGCAGCAAGTTCGGGAGGAGTGCTCTCCAGTGCTTTA
This sequence comes from Chitinophagaceae bacterium, assembly GCA_014879545.1. Classification (GTDB taxonomy): domain Bacteria; phylum Bacteroidota; class Bacteroidia; order Chitinophagales; family Chitinophagaceae; genus Nemorincola. The sequence goes on from JACSRV010000113.1 coordinate 24,882, forward strand.
AGTATCGCTTCTTCAATTTTGAATATAGACTTATCGAGTGCTTCGGCAACTTCCTGATACGATACCATTATCTGTTTAGGGATACCGGTAACAAGGTCGCGACCATTAACAGCAATATCATCCGGCGGATTGTCGAGCTCTTTAAGTGCTGATCCTACATGTATCTTGATCTGCTCAGCAGTGCGCTCTCCGATCATCAGACTGTGATAGCGGCGCATTGCTTCCATAATGTCTCCGGTAAACTCATCACCCGCTATACGTATCGACTGATCGCAAACAATACCTGCCAGCGCTATCACAGATATGCCCGTGGTACCACCGCCTATATCGATGATCATGTTTCCGGTTGGTTCTTCAACGTCAATGCCAATACCCAGCGCCGCGGCCATTGGCTCGTGTATCATATACACTTCTTTTGCACCTGCTTGCTCGGCCGAGTCGCGCACAGCGCGTTTCTCAACTTCTGTTATGCTTGATGGGATACAGATCACCATCCTCCAGCTTGGCGGGAACATTGGCTTCTTGGGGTAAACAAGTTTTATCATTTCCCGTAGCATACCTTCAGCAGCGTTGAAGTCGGCTATCACACCATCTTTCAGCGGACGTATTGTTTTCAGGTTTTCGTGGGTCTTTTCGTGCATCATCATCGCTTTCTTTCCCACTGCTACGATCTTGTTGGTAGTGCGGTCAATAGCAACTATCGATGGTTCATCAACAACTACCTGGTCGTTATGTATAATTAATGTGTTGGCAGTGCCAAGATCGATCGCAATTTCCTGCGTCAGAAATTTAAAAAAACCTAAAAAACTCATTACTCCGGGATTTATGACATCAAGCGCAAAAGTGCAAAAAAGTATTTCAAAACGGGGGAAAACCTGCCATTTTCAGCAAAAATATGCAAATATTGACGCCTCTCGGACTATTTTATTAACATGGGGTTTATTTATCTATCTGCTGTTGTATTATTAATTATTGCAATTGTTGTGTGGTAAAAACGTTACGAATGGGATAGCCTCCCATTGGAATTCCTCTAAGAACATTTCCATTCATATGCAAATTAATTATTGCCCGATTCTACGGTCTTTTTTCCTACTTTTGCCCCTCGGGCGTTGAGCCCGATTTTTATGTCTGCTCATCTCCCCGGATATCGAATGACCTGCAAGGTTTCTTATCAGGTTGTAATATTTAATCTTTCATAATTTTTATAATGCCACGCGATCTATCTATCAAAAGTGTTCTCATCATCGGTTCCGGGCCAATCATTATCGGTCAGGCATGTGAATTTGATTATTCAGGTTCACAGGCCGCAAGGAGTCTTAGAGAGGAAGGAGTGAAGGTAATTCTCATCAATTCTAATCCCGCAACCATAATGACCGACCCCATTATGGCTGACAGGGTATATCTTTTGCCCCTGACGGTGGAGAGTATCGAGCAGATACTGGAAGAAAACCAGATAGATGCGGTATTGCCAACCATGGGCGGACAGACTGCACTGAACCTTGCGAAAGAAGCGGATGAGTTGGGGATATGGGAGCGCTACAATGTCCGCCTCATAGGTGTAGACATCAAGGCAATAGATAAAGCCGAGGACCGAGAGCTTTTCCGTAAATGGATGATCGAGTTGGGTGTACCTGTTGCTACTGCCAAAACAGCCAATTCGCTGTTGGAGGGCAAGGAGTTTGCACAGGAGATCGGTATTCCGTTGGTGATCAGGCCATCATTTACTTTGGGCGGCACCGGCGGCGGCATTGTGTTTAATAAAGAAGAGTTGGACGGCGCTTTGGAAAGAGGCCTCACCGCGTCTCCTATACATGAGGTTCTTGTTGAAAAAGCCGTGATGGGTTGGAAAGAGTTTGAGTTGGAACTGCTGAGAGACATGAAGGACAACGTTACAATCATTTGTACTGTTGAGAACTTCGACCCAATGGGCATTCATACCGGCGATAGCATCACGGTTGCGCCGGCAATGACGCTTAGCGACACTGCCTTTCAGTTAATGCGGAATACAGCAATACGTATGATGCGCGATCTGGGCAATTTTGCCGGCGGTTGTAACGTACAGTTTGCGCTGAACCCTGAGACAGAAGAGATAATAGCAATTGAGATCAATCCTCGTGTGAGCCGTTCTTCTGCGCTGGCATCAAAGGCAACAGGTTATCCCATAGCGAAGATCGCAGCAAAGCTTGCAATAGGGTATTCACTTGACGAATTGAGCAATCAGATCACTCAGACCACCTCAGCTTATTTTGAGCCGGCTCTCGACTATGTCATCGTGAAAATGCCGCGCTGGAACTTCGACAAATTCAAAGGTGCCGACGATACACTGGGCCTGCAGATGAAGTCTGTGGGAGAGGTAATGGCGATAGGTCGTACGTTCCCGGAAGCACTGCAGAAGGCTTGCCAGAGTCTTGAAAATAATGCAACAGGTCTTTCGTTTATCAGCACCAGCAGGTTGAAGCCTGAAGAACTGATAGATACTTTGAAGCGACCTACGTGGGACAGGATCTTCAGGATAAAAGAGGCCATGGCTGCAGGGGTATCGATAAAGACCATTCGTGAGCTGACGCAGATAGATAGGTGGTTCTTGTACCAGATACAAGACATTGTGAATCTGGAAAATGAGATCAGAAAAATAAAACACCTCGATAAAATGCCTGAGGCATTGATGAGGGAAGCCAAAAAGATGGGCTTTGGCGATGAGCAGATAGCTGATCTGCTGAGCGACTGCAGTGGCGAAGAGGTGTATGAATGCAGGAAGGCTATGGGAATTACCAGGGTATTCAAGATGGTGGATACCTGTAGCGCCGAGTTTGAAGCAAAGACTCCATATTATTACAGCACTTTTGAAAATAAACCGCAAACATCCCCTCGCACTATCCTCTCGAATGAGAGTATTGTGAGCGACAAAAAGAAGATCATAGTACTGGGTTCCGGCCCCAACCGCATTGGTCAGGGAATTGAATTCGACTATTGCTGTACGCATGGTTTGCTGGCAATTCGCGAGTGTGGTTATGAGTCTATAATGGTGAACTGCAACCCCGAGACTGTGTCTACTGACTTTGATATTGCAGACAAGCTGTACTTCGAACCGGTTAACTGGGAACACATTTGGGAGATAATAGAACACGAACAACCCCATGGAGTTGTCGTTCAGTTGGGAGGTCAGACAGCGTTGAAACTCGCGAAAAGGTTGCATGAAAAAGGCATCAGGATCATTGGCACGTCTTTCGATAACATGGACATTGCCGAAGATCGCGGAAGGTTCAGCGATACTTTAAAGGAACTGAATATTCCTTATCCACGATACGGAACCGCGTACACCACTGACGAGGCAATAGAAGTGGCCAACGAAGTTGGTTATCCTGTTTTGGTACGTCCGTCATATGTTTTGGGCGGTCAGCGCATGAGGATCGTTATCAACGATGACGAGTTGGAAAAGAGCGTTGTAAGTCTGCTGAAACACTTGCCGGGAAATAAGATCCTTATAGACCACTTCCTGGACAGGTGTCAGGAAGCCGAGGTAGATGCAATATGTGATGGCGAAGAGGTGCACATAATGGGAATTATGGAGCACATAGAGCCGGCAGGTATCCACAGCGGAGACAGCCATGCATTGTTACCCGTGTTCAATCTGGGTCCATTGGTGGTAGAAGAAATGGCCGATATAGCCAAAAAGATTGCACTGCGCCTAAATGTGCGTGGACTCATCAATATACAGTTTGCTATAAAGGACAACAAGGTGTATGTGATAGAAGCGAATCCGCGGGCGAGCCGCACCACACCATTCATTGCAAAAGCATACAACATTCCTTACCTGAATATCGCCACAAAGGTGATGTTGGGTGAAAAGAAGCTGAAGGATTTTGTGATGGAAAAGAAATTGGACGGATTTGCGGTAAAAGAACCGGTATTCAGTTTCAACAAGTTTCCGAACGTGAACAAAGAACTGGGACCGGAAATGAAAAGTACAGGCGAAGCGATCAGGTTCATCAAAAACCTGCGCGACCCTTGGTTCAGGCAATTGTATAAGGAGCGTAGCATGCACCTGAGTAAGTAAGCATATGTGCCTGCATGCAAAGGATTTTATTGTTCAGCAATTTTCAAATATATTTACTCAAAAATATATTCAGTGCGTTCATTTACTGCTATCATCATCCTTTGCTGTATTGTTCTTAAAGGTTATGGACAAATAACGCTTACATCTGCCGACTACCCGTCGGCACTGGTGGGTACCGACAGCCTGAAACAAGTAACATACAGTTCTCCCCTTCCTTCATTGGCACCGGCATTGGGAGGAATATGGGATATGACCGGTACGACTGATAGTGCTGCCGACCTGTTCTCTTTTCGCGTTGCCGTTCCAACGTATCAATATGGAGATAGTACGACTGGTAGAATCGGGACATTTTTGTATCGGAAGAAGGATGTTCGGACAATTACTGCTATCGGGCACATTGAACAAGGGGTTACAACAAACGACACATTTCACAATCTCGTATCAATCACGGCTGGAAGCGACACAATGTTCATTCCAGCACAAACCGCTACATATTCTTCTCCGATAATCTTGAAGGCTTTTCCGTGCACAATGGGTGGAGTTTGGCATTCAACAATGAATACAGATATCAATTTCCAGTTGACCATTACCATGTTCTCTCTTTCCCACCAGCCATTTACACAACGTCGTTTTACCATACGAAAGGATACTGTTGTTGGTTGGGGTAAGGTGCGCGTAAAAAATTCTGCAGGAGCCCCATCGCCATACATCAATGTTTTGCAAGTGCATACGTCAACCTATACTACCGACAGTTTTTATATGGGTAGTTCCGTTGCTCCCGGTGCATATCTGACATTATTGGGGCTTACGCAGGGAAAGAAAGATACGAGCTACACTCAATCTTTCTACCGCACCGGAGAGGTTACGCCGTTGGTCTCAGCAAGCTACAAAGATGCCGGATTAACAGTCCCGTCAAAAGTGATATACCACCACCAGCGACTGGAGACAGTAGGTTTGGAGAAATTGATTGGCTACACAAGTATCGGTGTGTATCCTAATCCCGCGACAAATGAGCTTCATGTAAGTTTGCCTCAAAGCAGTCAATATGACTACACGATCAGCGATATTTCAGGCAAAGTATTGCTGAGTGGACAGATAGGCGGCAGGCAAGGGGACGCTTCCATTTCATTGCCGCAACATTTGTTGACGGGTCTGTATCAGATCAATATCAGTACCAACGGAGAAATAAAGTACACAACGCAATTGGTTATAAGTAGGTAAGAAAAAACACAAAAGACAACTAATGGATGTAAACGAGCGCTCATTAAAACGTCCGGCAACTGTGGCGCTTGCTGCTATGGTTGTGTTGCTGGTCGGGGCGTTGGTGTGGTATAAAGAGCGCGTGTTTTTTGCCGATGCTTCTTTCGTTGTTTTCAACGTACTCAACTACAAAAGATTCTATATACAGGAACACCGGCTGGGCTCATTTATAACACAGATGGTGCCATTGATTGGGCAAAAACTGAACGCGCCCATAAAGTCGATCCTGATAGCCTATTCGCTTAGCTTCAACATTTTTTACCTGGCCGTTTCTTCTTGCCTTTATTACGTATACAGGCAGTATAGGCTCACCATAGTAATGGCATTGTACTATCTGTTGTTTGTAACATCATCCTACTTCTGGACAAACAATGAGATCCATCAGGCTGTGGCATGGCTGTTTCTCACCATCGGTACAATGAAATACCTGCAACAACGCCGCGTGCGTTTTTCAATGCAGTATTTACTTTTTTTCGTGTTGGCGGCGATTACAGTGTCCACGCATTTTATCGTTATAATACCCTTTGTTTTTTTGTGGGTGTTCCTCTTGATGAACGATGAAGATGAGGCGATGTCACTTCGGCAGAAAAGTATCTATAGCGTCCTTCTGATAGCCGTCATCGCAACGAAGTTTATTATGAGCATCAGCCAGCCCTATGATGGTGTTGCGTTGCACGGTGTCACGCACTTCAGCTTGAAGGATATTCTCCTATCCTGGCGCACACCGGTGATAAATGTTTTCATAAAAAGATGTTTCACGTTATACTGGCCGGCCATAATTGTGCTGCTTGCCGGATTGTGGTCGCTGTACAAAACTGGTAACAAGCGCTTGTTGGCGTGGACAATAACATCATGGGTAGGCTATGGGATCGTAATGAGCCTTACCTATGGAGGTTACGACGCAGACTTCGCATTATTCCATATAGAGAGCGAGTGGATGTCGTTGGGTATTATCTGCGCCATGCCGTTTGTGTTCTATTTTCTTCCCCGATTGAAGCCGGCAATAGCAACGATCACGGTTGCAATCATAATGGTCACCCGGCTCGGGTACATTTACGCCTATGCCGCAGAGTATGAATGGCGGACAGAATTTAAAGAAAAGGTATTTGCTGAAATGAAAGAGCGCGGCATCACCAAGCTCGCACTCTATGCCGACAAAGACATTAGAAAGAGATTGATGCTGGATTGGTCGCTGCCTAATGAATGTATACTCATGTCTGCGATGAATGGTGACAAGCCGCAACGGACGTTCTGTATCATAGACTCTGGCGACAATGCCAAACGGGATGCGTTGCTGAAGCCAAGTGCCATCAGCATAAGTTTTGACATGCTGGTGCCCGAAAATCTTAATCGGCAGTACTTTGATATTGACACTTCCACTCCATACACTATAATGCCATATACTGAATTGATCAAATAACAACATTTTTATAACAGGCAAAGTGATACCTTGCCCCTTTAAAAGAAATTGAGATGAAAGCTAAAAATCCGAAAGACACCTTTGTTGTGATGTCGGAACTGGTGTTGCCGAACGACACCAATACATTGGGCAACCTGATGGGTGGCCGCCTAATGCACTGGATGGACATTGCTGCTGCTATTGCCGGACAAAAGCACTGCGGTTGCCCGGTTGTAACGGCCTCTGTCGATAATGTGTCTTTTACCAGTCCTATAAAGTTGGGCAACCTGCTCACCATTGAGGCCAAGCTCACTCGTTCGTTCAATACATCCATGGAGGTGTTCATTCGTGTGTGGGGCGAGGACCTTTCTGCTCAATACAAGTATCTCTCAAACGAAGCATACCTGACCTTTGTGGCGCTTGATCCTAATGGTCGTCCGAGAAAAGTGCCGGAGTTGATACCTGAAACGGATGAGGAAGTTAAAATGTATGATGGCGCTTTACGTCGCAGGCAGTTACGACTGATATTGGGCGGAAAAATGAAAGCCGAAGATGCAGGCGAATTGCGTGCACTATTTATAAAATAGAGAACACTATGATCACAGATCGCAAAATAGCACCCCCGATACACGATGCCGTTGAATTCGACTATGTGTTGCCGGCTATAAACAAAGTAAGCCTCGACAATGGTATGCCGCTTTACTGGCTCAATGCCGGTGTGCAGGACGTGGTAGAGATAGACTGGGTTTTCCCGGCCGGACTATGGTATGAGCAGGCGCCCTCTGTGGCTCATGCAACTGCCGCACTGCTGAAGAGCGGGACATCTAAATACACCTCTCAACAGATACACGAAGCACTTGAGTTTTATGGCGCCCAACTCAAAGTGAGTGCCGGCAACGACAAGGCTACCGTGACGCTGCACACCATGACGAAGCACCTTCCTCAACTTCTGCCTATGGTAGTGGAGATGCTCACAGACAGCATCTTCCCTGAGGCTGAGCTGGAGCTGCATAAGCGCAACGCCATTCAGAAGTTGCTGGTGCACCTGCGCCAGTGTGAGTTTGTTGCCAACCAACAAATAGACGCGCTGATGTTTGGCGAGGAACACCCGTATGGCCGCTATTCACGCAAAGAGAAGATAGAAGCACTGAAGCGGGACGATGTAGTGTCGTTTTACAACAGATGCTACAACCTGGCCAATGTGAAGATTTTTATGGGTGGCAAGATAGGCGATGCAGAAGTGAAGGTGCTGAACGACAACTTCGGTAAACTGCAATTGAAGCCCGCTGAAACCACTAAGAGCGAATATGCGGTAAACAGCGCTGCGGAGCGTAAACACCGCATCAGCAACGACCCCAACGGTGTGCAAGGTGCTATCCGTATCGGGCGACTGTTCCCCAATCGTCACCACCCCGACTACACCCCCATGGTGGTACTCAACACTTTGTTCGGAGGCTACTTCGGGTCACGGCTCATGAGCAACATACGCGAAGAGAAGGGCTACACTTATGGTATATACAGTTCACTCGCGCCCGATCTGAACGGTGGCTCACTCACCATACATACCGAGACCGGCAGAGACGTTGTGGAACAAGCCGTAGCAGAGATATACAAAGAGATGGAGTTGCTGTGCAAAGAGCTGGCCGACGATGAAGAACTGCTACTGGTGAAGAACTACCTGCTCGGCGGCCTTCTCGGCGACCTTGACGGGCCGTTTTCTATACTGCACCGCTGGCGCAGCATCATCCTCAACGGCTTCGACGAAAATTATTTCAACAATAACGTAAAGATCTACAAAACTATAACGCCTGCTGAGTTGCAGGCGTTAGCTCGGAAATATTTCGATCCGAAAGACTATTATGAAGTGGTGGTCATTTAGACCACCACTTTTTTTTAGCGGAAAATGTACAGCAGACCCATACCCAACAACGCCACGCCGGCAATAGCGGCCCACAGCATAGTGATCACACGCTTGTAGTTCTCATTAGCGGCTTTGATGCTACCTAACTCGTTGATGTTGTTCAGGATGTTCTCCATGCGAGAGAAGGCAGTTTCGCCCTTGATCACATAGTCGTAGGCGCCATGTTTCATGCTGTCGATGGCCACTTCCAGTTTGTCCTGACCGGAGAGCATGATCACCTGTACATGTGGATATTGTTCCTTTATCTTCTTCAGCACTTCCACCCCGTTCTGCGCATCAGGCAGGTGAGAGTTCAGGTGGAAGTCAAGAACTACTATCTCAGGGTTCAGGTGCATATCTTGTAAAGCAGTCTCGCCGCTTTCGTATGTCTTGATCTGGTAACTGAAACGCTCAGAGATGTAATCTTTAAGCATTTCATTCTGAATGGGTTCGTCGTCCACCAGAAAAATATACCTTTTACTTTGTTCAGCTGCCATAAAATAATTTTCAATTGTTTAGAAAAGTAAATTGAAATTTTCAAAAATCAAAATATCTACGTCACATTCGGGCAAAAAGCGCCTTTACGTGGTCTTATTGCTGTTTCAACTCCTCAAAAGCCTTGGCGCACAACCGGTTGAGGTTGGCAACCAGCGGCGGTATGGCGTCATAGTGGGCCGATGAGCCTGCGCTCTGCTCTATGAGGAAGATCTTGCTTACGTCTTCCTTCACCCCCATGTACGACAGTTGCGGCTTCAGCGAGTGGGCAGCTATCTTCACGGTGCCGAAGTCGCGGGCGGCCAGACCTTTATCTATACTGTCCAGCAGCTTGGGCGCGTTGTCCAGGAACATGCCGATGTACTTCTGCATTTTTTCGGCATTGCCACCCGTCAGCTGGCGCAGGAACTGCATATCCGTCACCTTGTCGGGCAGGGTGGGTAGTGGCGGTTCTTCTTTCTTCACCACTACTACAGGCTCCTCCTTCTTCGGTTCCACGGGTGCGTCCGTCATCACCGCGTCCATCTTTAGCAACAGTTCGTCTTCGTGGAACGGTTTTGAGATGTAGCCGTTCATGCCCACTTCAAAATACTGCTGCACATCTTCCTGCATCACATTGGCGGTCATGGCTATGATCTTCACATTGCGGTTCGGCTCGGGCAGCGTGGTGCGGATGAGGGTAGTGGCGGTTACACCGTCCATCACCGGCATTTGTATGTCCATCAGCACCACATCATACATTTCTGTTCTCACACAGTCTACCGCTTCTTTGCCGTTCTCGGCCATGTGCAGCCTTATGCCCGGCAGCACCTCCTTCAGCGTATCGTCGGCCACCATGCGGTTGAACTCGTTGTCTTCCACCAGCAGCACCTTCAGATTGTTCAGTCGCTTCATAGAGCGCTCGTCCAGCACCTTGCTTTTCACTTCTTCTTCCTGCACGGCCGCCTGCTCAAACGGAACAATGGCCGTGAACGTAGTGCCCATGCCCAGCTCAGACGCTACACTTATCTCGCCACCCATAAGGCTCACCAGCTGGCGGCAGATGGTAAGACCCAGACCCGTGCCGCCAAACTTGCGGGTAGTATCGGCGCCGGCCTGTGTGAAGCTGTCGAATATGGAATTGAGGTGTTCCTTCGCAATGCCTATACCCGTATCCTTTACATCAAAGCGCACCCACAGTTTGCTGCCCTCCTGCTTGGCCACAGATGCTATCACCTCTACCGATCCCTTTTCGGTGAACTTCACCGCGTTGCCCGCCAGATTGATCAATATCTGGTTGATGCGGGTAGGGTCGCCCACCAGGCGGCGCGGCAGATTGTGGTCCACCGTCAGGCGCAGGCCAATGCTCTTTTCTTCCGCTTTCAGCATCAGCATATCCGTAGCGCTCTGCAGCACCTCGCGTATAGAGAAGTCTATATGCTCTATCACTATCTTGCCCGCTTCTATCTTAGACACATCCAGAATATCGTTGATGATAACCAGCAGGTTATCGGCCGATATCTGAATGGCGTTCAGGTAGCGCAGTTGGTCGGGCCGGGGCGACTTCGACAGCAGCAACCGCGCCATGCCTATGATGGCATTCATGGGGGTGCGTATCTCGTGGCTCATATTGGCCATGAACTGGTGCTTCAGCTGGGCGGTGCGCTCGGCCACTTCCTTTTCCTTTTTCGCCAGCTCTATCTGCTGACGCACCTGCAGGTTGCGCAGCTCGTTGATGATCTTTTGCTGGAAGACCTCCTCCTTCAGCTGCTCGTACGACTTGAGGTGGTGGAACGCCTGCGGTATGTCGCCCATCTTGTCATAGAGCACCGACAGCATTTCGTGCACACTCACCAGGTCGTGGCGGCGAGAGTATTCGTCGGCCAGGCTGTAGGCCGAGTTGAGCGACTGAAGCGCCTGGCGGTAGTTGCCATCGTCCATATACAGGCGTCCCAGGTAGAAGTGGCAGATGATCTGTACCTCCACATTGCCCAGCAACTGCGCTTCGCGCAGCGCATCGGTGAGGAACTTCGACGAATTGCCGAAGTCCTGCATCTTATAATATACCTTGCCCAGCCCGCTCTCTGCCATTACATAGGCAGCCGTTTCCGGCTCCGACTGTTTCAGGTTCTCCTGAAAATACAGCAGCGCCTCGTTGAACATCTCTTTCTTAAAGTAGATGTTGCCCAGCGTGTTGTAGATATTCGTAAGGTTGGCGCGGTTGTGCTCCTTCTCAAATATCGGCAGGCACTTCAACGCATATTCCAGCGCGCTGTCGTAGTCGTTCAGGTCATACAGCAGGTTCGATATGCTGGTCAGTATCACCGTTTGCGCATACTCATCGCCTATCTCTTCGTTTATGGTCAGCGCCTTTTCAAAGTGCGTCACCGCGTTGGCAAAATCGCCCATATCGCGGTATATGTTGCCGAAGTTGTGCAGCACCCTTGCTTCCAGGCCCTTGTCTTTAATGCGTTCGGCAATAGACAGGGCATCGCGCAGAATAGCCAGTGCATCGTCATACAACCCTTGCAGCGACAGGCAAGAACCTTTCAGGTTCAGCCCGCGGCCTATGCCCCGTGCGTAGGCTACCGTTTTGGAGCGCGATATGATGTCTTCCGCCATCTTCAGCGCATGCTCCACGTCTATGCTGCGTATCTCCACGCCCATATCCACCAGCGTGTCTATGCGGCCTTTTTCATCAGTTTGTTGTGCAAGTGTTTCCTGCAGCTCTTTGTACCTTGGTGTGTCTATCATTAATGTGTGCTCTATATGTTCAAAAAGGGGTGCTGCTGCACCCTATGCCCCACCCGGGGGCGAACCTAACAAAGTTAACTTTAATGACCTGAAACATCACTGACAAACATCATTTCTTATCCCCTCCGGTCTGTTTCCCGTCAGGATCGTGCGAAATTTTTTGTGGTGCGCAGTTTTGGACGTTTTCATTGATTATCAATGGGTATGTGGGAAGTTCTGCTTCTCACTGCTTCCCAAACCTGCGCAAAACCTGCGCACTTCTGCGCATCCCGAATGCTTTCGGGACAAGAGACGAAGTGATTGAAAAACCTAATGCATTCATTTTGCCTCATTTTCTGCGACATCAATACAAGTTACAACCGCGGTTTAAAGCGGCCAAAAGAAAAATCTATGATAGTGCGGTTTCTGCGGTATCATAGAAAGTTGTTTGCTTGTGTCAAAAACATTTGCGCCAAAATGGGAAGTGAAGAAAAATAGACTATAAATTGGTCTATATTTTGCTTAATTTGCTATAAAATGACGAAATAAGAAGTTTTTGCACTGCTTAATTTTACTATTTTTGTAAAATAAAGATGTTTTATGGTCAGTTATAACCTTATTCCGACTGAGAAGATCATTGAGCGGTTACGATATGAAAATCCCTGGTGGGTAACCCGGCAGATTCCTGCCGCCTATAGTGCAATGTCGAAGAGATTATACTTTAATCTGTTCTATCCATTTGTAAAAGAAAAAAACATCAAAAGAGCCGTGGTATTAATGGGGCCAAGACGAGTTGGCAAAACTGTGATGTTGTTTCATAGCATACACCAATTGCTGGAGGATGGAATAGACGCCCAAAGGATCTTCTTTATAGGAATAGATAACCCGATCTATGTTCATCTTAGTCTCGACGACATTCTATCGTTGTGTAAGGGATCGCTAAACCTATCTCATTTGGATGGATGTTACATTTTTTTTGATGAGATACAATATCTGAAAGACTGGGAGCGTCATTTGAAAGTAATGGTAGATTCCTATCCCGATACTAAGTTTATAGTGTCGGGATCAGCTGCTGCAGCTTTAAAATGGCATAGTACAGAGAGTGGAACAGGCCGGTTTACAGACTTTATGCTTCCTCCCCTTACTTTTCAGGAGTATATACATCTCAGAAAGATGGAACATCTCATCTTCAGGGGCGCTATCGATTATGGAGGCAAGTCTTTACCATACTGCCTGACACACGATGTAAGGACACTGAACAAAGAATTCTTACACTATTTGAATTTCGGCGGATATCCCGAGGTAGTACTGTCAGAAAGAATACAAGGCGATATGGGCAGGTATGTGAAAAACGACATTGTAGACAAAGTGTTGTTGCGAGATCTGCCAGGGTTGTATGGTATTAAAGATGTTCAGGAATTAAACCGTTTTTTTACCTATCTGGCCTACAACTCGGGCAACGAATTCTCTTATGAAACAATATCGAGAGACAGCGGCATTCAGAAGGATACATTAAAAAAGTACCTGGAATACCTTGAAGCAGCTTTCCTGATCAAAGTACTGAACAAAGTAGATGTGAATGCGAAGCGACTGAAACGGGTCACAAGTTTCAAAGTGTATTTAACCAATCCCTCATTACGAACAGCGTTATTCTCGCCCATATCAGAGACCGATGATGAAATGGGTAATATGGTTGAAACGGCCGTGCTATCGCAATGGATGCATCGTGAAAAGTTAGACTTAACCTATGCAAGATGGAAAGATGGGAAAAAAGAAGGGGAAGTGGATCTGGTGTTGGTAGACGACAAGAAGTTCAAACCAATTTGGGGGGTAGAGATCAAATGGAGTAACAGGTATTTTGAACTGCCAAAGGAGTTAAAAAGCATGATTCAATTTTGCAAAGCGAACGATTTGGAGAATGCATTGGTTACAACTATCGATCAGCAAGGTGTTAAAGAAGTGAATGGATTGCGGTTTACATTTTTGCCCGCTTGCGTTTATTCATACAACATTGGTGATATTACGTTGAAGATGAAAAATTCAAGTTGATCAGGAAGAAGGAATGTCATCTGGCATTGGGACTGTGAATACGTTTGGAGAACGGTTTGTATGCTCAGTTCCCGATGCCCTGCGGAACATCAGGAACAAC
>JACSRV010000090.1 GCA_014879545.1 Chitinophagaceae bacterium
TGATCATGGAATTCGAAAAAGAATTCAACATCTCTATTCCTGATGAGCAGGCTGAAACCATCACAACTGTTGGTCAGGCTGTTTCTTATCTTGAAGAGCACGTAAAGTAATTTAGTCCCAAACCACTTCTGTAACTGAAAATCGTTAGATGAGCTTAACGTTAAAACGAGTTGTCGTTACGGGTCTCGGAGCCCTGACGCCATTAGGCAATGACATACCCTCTTACTGGGATGGGTTGGTTAATGGCGTTTCGGGCGCCGGATACATCCAGCAGTTTGATGTGACCAAGTTCAAAACCAAGTTCGCGTGTGAGTTGAAGAATTTCAACCCTGAGAACTATTTTGAGCGTAAGGAAGCACGCAAGTTGGATAGGTTCTCTCAGATCGCATTGGTGGCAGCCGACGAGGCTGTGCGCCATGCCCGTCTTACAGAAGATGGTATTGACAAAGACAGGGTGGGCGTTATCTGGGGCTCTGGTATCGGCGGTATGATCACCTTCATCGAAGAGATGAAGAATTTCGCAACCGGCGATGGCACCCCCCGCTTCAACCCGTTCTTCATTCCCAAGCTTATTCTTGACATCGCCTCGGGTCATATTTCTATGAAGTATGGTTTCCGCGGTCCTAACTTCTCTACTGTAAGTGCTTGTGCTTCTTCTACCAACGCGCTTATTGATGCACTCACTTACATTCGTCTGGGCAAGGCCGATGCGATAGTATGTGGTGGTTCTGAAGCAGTAGTAACAGAGGCGGGTATAGGCGGTTTCAACGCCATGAAAGCCCTCTCTGAGCGCAATGACGATTACGCTACCGCAAGTCGCCCGTTCGATCTGAACCGTGATGGTTTTGTATTGGGCGAGGGGGCAGGTGCAATCATTCTCGAAGAGTATGAGCATGCTAAACGTCGTGGTGCCAATATCATAGCCGAGTTGGTTGGCGGTGGCCTCAGTGCCGATGCCTACCATCTTACAGCCCCTCATCCCGAGGGACTGGGCGCTTACAATGTAATGAAGAATGCTATTGCTGACGCAGGTATGAAGCCTGAAGACATTGACTACATCAATGTTCATGGTACATCAACACCACTTGGCGACATCAGCGAGATCGCTGCCATACAGCGTGTATTTGGAGAGCATGCTTACAACGTGAACATCAGCTCTACGAAATCAATGACCGGTCACCTGTTGGGTGCTGCCGGAGCTATTGAAGCGATCGCGAGTATCCTGGCAACAGTTCACGACATTATCCCGCCGACCATCAATCACTTTACCGATGATCCGGCATTCGATCCAAGGCTTAATTTCACATTCAACACGGCTCAGAAACGTGTGGTGAATGTGGCATTGAGTAACACCTTTGGTTTCGGAGGGCACAATGCGTCGGTGATCTTCAAAAAGCCATCCGAATAATTTGCGTCGGCTGATCAATCGCATCTTAAAACCTTCTTTATCGTCTTCTGACAAGCAACTATTGCTGCAACTGGAGCATGTAGTTGGCTTCACGCCTGTGCATATTGAGTACTACAGACTGGCGCTGATGCACCGTTCCAAGCCCGAAGAGGTTACCAGCAGTAATGAACGGCTTGAGTTTTTGGGCGACGCAATATTGGGTGCCATCATTGCTGAATACCTTTTCAAGAAATATCCTTACCAACCGGAGGGTTACCTCACGGAACTCCGTTCCCGCATTGTGCGACGCGAGACCATGAATAATGTGGCATTGCGTATGGGGCTGAACAAACTGGTTCAATACAACCAGAACGACAAGGGCCTGAGCCGCAGTCATATTTTCGGCAACGCACTGGAAGCACTGATAGGTGCGGTGTATCTGGACCAGGGTTTCGAAAATACCCGCAAATTCATCCTGAATCAGATCGTTCGTGCCTATATAGATCTGGATACGATGGAGAGCACCGATACCAACTATAAGAATCAGTTGCTCAGTTGGGCGCAGCGCAGCGGCAAGGTGCTGGTGTTTGAATCGGTTGATGAAAAAACAGAGGGCACCCGCAGGTTGTTTACGGTGGGTGTGATGATAGATGGTGAGTTGTATACCACAGGCACGGGCTACAACAAGAAAGATGCCGGCCAGGTTGCAGCCCGCAGCGCGCTGGAGAAACTGGGTATCTGATCTTCTTCTCTTTTCGTATTTGTTCGTATCATTGCCGCGCACTGCCCAAAACAAAGTGTGCCGTACTTGTGAAATATATTTTACCCGCCCTTATTTTTCTTTCATTATTTGCTTCATGCGCCAGTTCTAAGAAGTATGCAATGTACGCCAACGAGGCATACGGCAAAGGCGATAAGACACCCGTGGCAAAAGCACCCGGAATTGCAGTGAGCTATGCAGGGCCCGATCAGAAAGGGGCAAATGTAAAGGTGACCAAACTACGTGGAAGCTTTGTGCCTGCTGTGTTTTACTGGCGTGTGCGCGACAAGCAGGAATGTAGCATGAAGAGCGACCTGCCGATGCAGGCTTTCGAGCGGCAGTTTTATGCAACGGCCGATTCGTTGAAGATGAGTACAAAATTGAACGGTGGTCTTCTAAATGTTCGTGTCAATTCCTTTCCTTTAAAGTTCACTTATTACCGTTGGGCCGATCTATATTACTTCCTGTTTATTTATTTGCAGAAGTCAGACCAGACCGTGCAACTTGTGCACACCGATGTGCAGGTTTCCTATAAGGTAACAGGTGGCTATAACCCCTTAAGTGGGGGAGAAGCAAGAGTACCCGTTGATGTTGCCGAATACCGAAATGTGCATGCAGGTCGTAAAAAGGTGACACAGTTCTTCATGAGGAAGTACTATTCTTTCTCAGCCGACCTGGGACGCCAGTGCGCTTTGCAGATATACGACCAACTGAAGTAGAGGCAGACACATAAAAAGAACATCTCCCGAAACGTTTATCGTTGGAAGATGTTCTTTTTTTATAATAGTTATGAACGTCAGACTGCTGTCGCTATGCGCGACTCGAGTTTTTCAAATCTGTCGGCAGGAAGCACCTCTTGTGCCATGGCCATTAATCCGTCAAATGCCTCGGCCGGTGCGCCGGCTTTCATGCCTGCAAATAGTTTTGCAAGTTCGTTGTCGGTGCCACTGCGCAGCATCCAGTAGGCGCTCTGCTGTGCCTCGTCGGGCGTAAGGGTTGCTACCAGTCTTCTGTTGGCCAGAATAATGTCCATGTCAGTGTAGTGCTTCCAGAGCAACTCATTTACTTCGGTCTCCTCTTTGTGCAGGTGTGTGAGGTTGAAGACAGTAAACGCATTAAACGTATGGCAAAGGCGAGTACCTATGTCGTATTTCTCTTCCGGCGATGTTGCCTGCTTCAAGTCAAGGATGAGCGAACGCAATTCGTTGCTTAGCGCGTGGTCGGCAACATGTTCTGCTTCCATCGCGGCAACAAATTCCTGCTCGTATTGTTGCAGCATGCTGAATACGTGGGTGTCTTCATGGTGGGCGTGCCCGTCAAAAAAATCGAGGGTGTCGGCAAGTTTTTTCAGAGCCGGATGATCGGCACCGGCTGTGTCCAGATCGGCTTGTTGCAGGGCAGTAGAGGTGTCATAGAGCATGACGCGCAGACCTTTGTGTATCTGCAGGAAAACGTTGTAACGTTGCATGGTTATTGGTTTTGGTTTGTGGCGCAAATATAACAACGGGTTGTAAAAAACGCTTGTTAAAAACGGCAGTCGCAACACAATGGTGATCTCGCTGAAAAAAGTATTGGTCTATGCAATTGTTTGCAACCCGCGATCGGCTGGCAATGCTATTGGATGAAGTCTGATTCGGTGGCGGCCTCTTCGCGTTCCACTCTGCCGCAACCTGCAAAGCGGCGTTTCCAGTACTTTTCGTTCAGGCTGCTGATCATCACACCCCGCGAGCGCGATGCGTGCACAAAGTATCCATTGGCGAGGTAAACACCCACATGCGACACACGTACACGATGAATGCGGAAGAATACCAGGTCGCCTTCTTCGGCCTCATCGTAGTTCTTTACTTTCTCGGCATTGCGGTGTTGCTGGCGCGAGGTGCGGTCTATTGGCGTGCTATAAATGGAACTGTACAACTTTTGCGAAAAGGCCGAGCAGTCTATGCCCTTTTCATCGTTGCCGCCATACTTGTACTTTACACCATACCACTGGTCAATGAACTTGTACAGATACAGGTTGGTCACTTCATCGCTCGATACATCCATCATGTAGGCGTATCGTTTAGCCAACTGATCGGTCTCACCTTCAAAAAGAGCCTCCTTGGATGCGGGCTTTGTTACAGGAGCCGGCTCGGCAATAGCGGTCGACTGTTTGGTAGTTGTGTCTGTGGGTTCGTCAGAAGTAAGATCGTCTGCGCCGGCAAGGCTATCTGTTGCAGCGTCTGCCGGTGGCGGCACTATCTTTATGCCCGTCACGGGTTTGGCCGTGTGCAGCTTAGAAAGGTAGAGGAGTCGGTAAAGAGGTTGCAGTTTCTTATCAGGCGTATCTCCGGCGGTTGCTTGCTGCGCGTCTACCTGCAATGCTGCTGCGCAGCAGAGCAGAGTTGTGGCGACAACGCGACCAAGGGCAATATGTATTTGTGCCGGTACCCTCATTGAAAAGAGCTTTAACTCTCTAAAGATAGCGTTCAGTTTTTGAAAAAAGAAACAGAGTGGACGTGAATTTTGTATTAGTTGGATGCTTATGTGTATCTGATCTTCTGACAATACATGGCATGGTTTTTGTTAAAAACTATATATGAGGAAATGCTCTCGCTATGCATGCGTGATGTTTTTAATGGGTTGGATTGGCTCGGTGTTGATGGTAAGCGGGTGTAACAAGGAGCCGGCGACGGAAATGAAAATCATTCCACCAGGTGCAAAGCAGATTGGTGATACCGTAGTTTTTACCGTGTTTGGTTCCGGCCAACAAGGATTGACATGGCATTTCGGCGATGGCATGATAGCTGAGGGGAGCACTGTTTTTCATGTGTACGCAAAGCCCGGGACGTATGACGTGTCCGTTAGCGACGGAAAAAAAGTCGTGGGTACGTCTGTTTCCATTGCATCGCGTTTTGTTGATTTTACGATGTCTGATAAGCCAACCGTTGGCCAGTCAATTACATTTACGGCCAATGGACCCGTAGGCGCCAACTATAAATGGTACTTTGCCGATGGGGATACGGCTAACGGAAGGACCGTATTTCATGCATTTGACAATGAATGGTGGCGGAAATGGGGTATGTTTGGGAAATCTGTTGACGTGCTTCTGGTTGTGAATGATGACACGGTAAATAAAACCAGGAGGGTAATTCCTTTGTTGCCTGATGTGGCAAAATTTGCGGGTAACTGGCATTGGACGGGGGGCGAAAAGCACTATGACGTATCTCATCCGCCATTCTTTCACGATACTTCTGTTTACCCGATCAGTAGTGATACTGATTTTACGATAACTGCCTATAACGATTATACCATTATGATTGGCAGCAAAAAATATGCGTACGACGTGACTTTCGGAGGGTTCGGAAGGGGGCTCAGGGAAAGTGGTAGTTTTGTGTGGTGGAGCAACGGGAAGGTGTATTTTGCTCAGGTTTCTGCCGGTGTCTTAAATCGGGTTTGGGTACAATATCATACGCCATAGGGACTCATATTTTCAATTGATACAATCTCCTGTTACATTTGATGCTGAATGTCCTCTAATGGATTCTTCCGTTTGAAGCGAAGTATCGTACCATATTTCCTCATTCTGCTGGTCACTGTTGTGGCTTATTGGCAGGTGGCGCTCATGCAGCATTCCCTTATCTGGGACGCTCGTGACATCTTTCTGCCGTGGCGGTTCTTCATCAGCGACTGCCTGCGCAACGGGGTGTTGCCGGTGTGGAATCCCTATCAGCAATCCGGCTATCCGTTTTTTGCCGATCCGCAGAGCGGAATGTGGTACCCGGTGGCACAGCTAATGGCCTTGTTCGGCCGCTATAGCGTGTATCTCTTCAATGCCGAATTTATCCTGACGGTAGCTGCCGGTGGCTGGGGCTTGTACCGGCTGGCAGGTAGTTTCGGGCTGTCGCGGCACGCTGCTTTGTTTGGCGGCATCACCTTTGTGGCCTGCGGCTTTTATGTAAGTAATGCAGAACACCTCAGCTGGGCTATCTCAGCATCTTGTGTCGTTTGGCTGTTCTGGGCTTATCGTATGTTGCTGACCACCGGCAGGTTGGGCTATGCCTTGCTGGGTGCTTTATTTCAGTTTCTTGTGCTTTCCGGTGGCTACCCGGCTTTCATTATTGTGAGTAGTTACTTGCTAGCGGCTTTTTTCGTTTCCTCGCTCCTGGCAGGCAACACGCAGCGCGCGGCGGTTCTGCGGGGCAATATTCTGTTTGCTGTCGCATTTCTGGTGCTGGCCGTTCCGGTGATTTATGCTTTTTCCGCATCCATGCCCTATATGACCCGTGGCGCAGGTGTGACCTTGCAAAAGGCCAATGGCTCGCCCTTCTCGCCGCAAAGTCTTTTGTCGTTGCTCACGCCGTTTGCTACGCTGAAGAACGATGAATTCTACAGAACCGACATATCAATGCGTAATGCCTACATGGGCCTTTTAGGACTAGCGTTTTTGCTGGTGTCTGTTGTGTTGCCGGGCATGAGGCGCTGGCGGGGCATAGCCGTTGCCTCCATTGTTTGTCTGCTGATTTCATTCGGGCCGGCATTGCCGCTCAGGGCGTGGTTATATCATTATGTGCCGCTTATGGATCTGTTCAGGTTCCCGTCTTTGTTTCGCCTGTTCTTTCTCATTGGTGCCGTGCTCATAGCGTCGGGGGCATTTCATGTGCTCATTGCTACGGGTAGGGTGTATGTTGGACGGGTGCGGCTGGTAGTTCTTGCATTGCCGGTGGTTACCGGTGCACTGGTGGGTTATAGCTTGTACAGGAACGGCGGAATAGGTGGCAATTACCATGAGTTGTTTGTAAATATGGGCGAGTTCATTCGCCGGTCGGTGTTCCGTCAGCTCATCATAGTGCAGGGTAGTGTGCAGTTGGTGTTGCTGCTGCTGATTCTGTTTTTGTTGTGGTGGCAGCAGGGGCGCTACTTTACCTCTCGTGTTGTGTTGGGACTGGCCGTTGCAGATATGGTCATGGCTACACAATTCAATATGTATGGCACGGTGACAGACAAAGAACGTTGTGCAGATATGCAGCATGCCATTGCTTTTGCCCCTACAGGCTTCCCGTTGCCCGACATGGCTGCAGGCGTCAATACCCGCAACGACGATGCCATGCGCCCCCGCATGAAGCCGCTCACCGCAAACCTCAATAACTTTTGCAAAAACATAGCTACCGACAGCTATAGTCCCTTTATCCTGAGCCGTTTCGATATGCTGGCCGAAAGTGTTGTGCGCGACTCCGCCTGGGGGAACCCCGTGCTGTATCTGACCTATGGTGCCGTGCCCGATTCTCCGGGTGTGGTGCTGCCATCGCGCAGGCATGTGGCAGTTGACTCAAAGACTTTTCAGCGTATTCCGTTCAGTTACGATGCGCGCGATGCAGTGCAGCTTACGTCGTTCCGCCCGGGACACATTACCGCAAGCGTGCAGGTGGCGCATGATGCTCTGTTAGTGTTGCAGCAGGTTGCATTCCCGGGTTGGCACATTGAGGTGGACGGACGAAAGGTAATGCACCTCACGGGTAACTATTGTTACCCTGTGATACGCATACCTGCAGGCAGCCATACGGTGGTCTATCGCTTCGCGCCTCGTTTGCTTCAGGTGATGTTGGTGTGGTATGTTGTTGCTTTGATAACTCTGACTGTTGTGCTGGTGGCGTTCCGCAGGCGTTTGTTCTGATGCAGCGTTATTCCTGCACTCTTATGATCTTCACCGGACATGCCTCGGCAGCCATGCGGTTTGGGGTCAGTTCGTCGGCCGATACGGTCACTTGCCACACTCCTTTTTTCTCTACGCCGCCTACCAATGTGCACTTACCATCGGCCCGCGACATGCGCCACCGCAGTGGCCATATCTCATGACAGATGTTGCAGCCAATGCAGCGCCCCCGTTTGTGCAGTATCTTAGGCATATTCTGTGGCTACTATTTTATAGATCTTGTCGCCCGGGCGCACCTTGCGGGCCACCGGCACTGCCACCGCATTGCCTTTCTCGGCACGATCCACGGGGCCATTGTTTACGTGTATGCGTTCCACCTGCTGAGAAATGATGCCTGTTACAGGGCCTATTAGCATTAGCTCATCGCCCACGGCCAGTGCACCCTGCTCCAGCACGAACTCAGCTACCGACAGGCGCGGGTAGAACTTTACTGCCTTACCCAACAGTATCTTCTTGCGCGTAGCCGCCGATCCGTCCACGTCGCTCCACTCGCCCAGTTGCCGCCCCATGTAATACCCATCCCAGAAGCCCCGATTGAACACCGTGGCCAGCTCTTCTTTCCACGCCAGCGCCTTTTCGCGGGTATAGGTGCCTGCTTCCAGCGCTTCGGCAGCGGCTTTGTAACACTTCACAGTAGTGTACACATAGTCGGCAGAGCGGCCTCGGCCTTCAATTTTCAGTACCGATACACCCGCATCTGCTACCCTGTCCAGAATGTCAATGGTGCACAGGTCTTTCGCGCTCATGATGTATTCATTGTCTATCACCAGCTCCTTGCCATTGTCCAGGTCTTTTACCTCGTAACGGTGGCGGCAATTCTGCACGCATGCACCCCTGTTGGCCGATGAATTATTGGAGTCGAGGCTCAGGTAGCACTTGCCCGACACTGCCATGCACAAAGCTCCGTGTGCAAATACTTCAATACGCATCAGCTCGCCCTTCGGGCCGCGTATGTCGCGCTCGCGTATCTGGTTCACCATACTCTTTACCTGTGTCAGCGTCAGCTCGCGCGACAGCACCACAAGGTCGGCATAGGCGCTGTAAAACTCTACAGTGTCTATGTTGGTTACATTAGCCTGCGTGCTTATGTGCAGGCTCATGCCCTGCTTGCGGCACTCGTTTATTACTGCGAAGTCAGCGGCAATAACCGCGTCGGTACCGGCCGCCTTTGCCGCTGCTATGATGCCCGACAGCAATTGTTTGTCGTGGTCATACATGGTGGTGTTTAGCGTCACGTAGGTGCGCATGCCATGTTTGCGACACTTGGCCACAATGGTGGGTATGTCTTCAGTGGTCAGCGACGCCGCCGACTTCACCCGCATATTCAGTTGCTCCACCCCGAAGTAGATAGAATCAGCACCCGCCTGTATGGCCGCTGCCAGGCTCTCCCAACTGCCCACCGGGGCCATTACTTCCATTCTCATAATATTCGCTCAAAAAAATCGGGCAAAGATATTTTTCAGGAATGGTAGTGAAGGTGACGGTGGTCAGGATGATGCATAACAAAATAAGCCGGGTTTACTCCCCGGCTTATTTTGTTATGCATCAACAGTTTTATTGGAACATTGTGCTGAATGAGTTGTTATTGAGCCCCTTGCCTGTAGTATCATAGTTCACGATATTGGTGGGTACGCATTTGCCTGAGAAGAAAGGAGCATCCAGGTTCAGCACTCGTTGTGTGGCCCGCTGAAATGAATCAATGCCAAAGAAAACTGCATAAGCAGGTACGTGTTGGTATAATACTTCAGTAAGGAAACCGACACTATTTTTTGTGGTGTCTCCCGCAGGGTTGTAATAGTTGGAAGTAAATCCTATGACACGCGAGGGGTACAATTGGGTCAACCGTTCATTTGTTGCTACAGTGTCAACTTTCGGAAGCAGCTTTTTCCAGGGGGGCAGCACGTCTGAAAATGGCTTTACATAACTGTCGCTGTCATAAAGATTTGGGATCTGCACCAGCATACCCGGTTCAAAGCCATGGGGTACCATATCGAGGGTATTCCAAACCCTAAAGGTGTTGTTGCCAAGAACTCTGTTGTAGTATGCTGAGAAGCTGTCATTGCCGGGTGTTGCACCAGCCATAGCCAGTACATTGATGTTCATTGGGATTTTGATCTTTTTTGTGATGTTGATCATGTCGCTAAGCAGCAGTGCGTACGTAGGCGATAGTGCGCCACCCAGGCTATGACCGGTAACCCAAAGATTTAGCGGGTTTCGATAAACCCACTTTTGGAATTCGGCTTGGATGCCAAGGAAAACAGCTGCAGGCATCGGTGTGCCGGCGGTATTTGCACCTAATCTGGTTGCAAGTATAGCCAACCCCGTTGCAGTGCCCAGCGTGATACGTTTCGAAGAGTCAACATCATTGTTGGTAGCCCATGGTATCGTTTTGAGCAGGTCAAAGTCTTCAAACATCCAGTCTGCTATTGACTTTTCATTGGTTCCTGCAATTGCTACTACGTAGTTGTTTGTGCTGTCCTGTCGTGCGATGTACATTGTATTAAGGGCCTTCTTATCTATTTTAAAGACGATTGGCCCCCAAATGCGCGTCCAATTTCCGATGAGACCTCGCACACCGGCATCTCCAAGTACGCTGTCAATAGCCTGCTGTGTGAGCACCTGAATCTGTGGGGTATCTATTCCGTTATACTGAGCACTGATGTTAGATAAAATGCTATGACAGAATATCTGTTGCATAGGTGTGTATGCCGCTGTTGGCTGTGTGATCTGAGTCTTGTCTTTCTTTTTCTGCTCCGAATTGTTGCAGGACGAACCGGTCAGTAAGGTCAATGCTGTGAGCGTGATGAGTGAACTGGTGCGTACGCTACGCACTATCCCGCGCAGGGATGCGTTGGTGTGTTTCATGCTTTTGTTTTTATGGTTAAAAGAGAAAGTGTGACGTAAAAGAAATAAATCTAATTGAATAATCATAGGGAAAAGCAGTTATTTCTTTGTCCCTCTATGTAGCTTGTAGCAATTAAAAGAGGCCACAGCGTTGCTGTAGCCTCTTTGTGAAAATTGATAGAGTGACTATAAATAGGGGTTGGACTTATTGTTTTCTGATAAATCTGGTTGATGCACGGACGCCTGTTTCTTCAGTAGTCTCGAGGATGTAGATGCCCGGTGCAAGGTTGCCGACCGCTACTTCAAATTGCCGGCTGCCCGGCGTAAGTGTCTCAGTTACATGTACTCGTCCTGCTATGTCAGTTATGCGGAAGGACGCGAGCGTCGAGCCAACAGCCGCAACATGCAGTATGTTCTCTGCAGGGTTTGGGGACAGGTGCACTGAGGGATGGCGGTCAGTAACAGGCACGAATAGTGTAGGCGTAGTGTCAACGGGTACAGGGTTGGTTCCATACTTCAGCAGTGTAAAGTCATTGTTGTTATCGTCAAACGTGGACCACGCCCCTATATAGATGTTGTTGCCGCCGTCTATGCCAATGTGCCTGCCAAAGTCCATGCTGCCCGATGATGTGCCGTTGAAGAAGGCGTTCCATATAAGCGCGCCCGATTCATCCTAGCCCAGGGTGGTCACATCATCCAGCGTAGGCGCTGAAAGTCGGGTGCGGCCTGTTACTATAATATTTCCGGCGGTCTCGGTGGTCATGTGAAATGGCATGGCGATCTGATTGTCCCTCATGAATGACTTCCTCCAAAGTCTTACACCGGTATTGTTGAGCAGTATAGTAGTGATGCCCTCAGATGTGCCGCACGCCAGCGCAATGTTACCGGATGGGGTGAGGCTGATAGGTTGTTTGAACAGTGTGCCTGTGTTGGATCCCAGGTAGTTATATTGCCACACACCGTTCCCGTTGGTGCGAGTTTGATGACTGTGACGCTATCTGTGCTCAGCGACAGGGCATCGG
Source organism: Chitinophagaceae bacterium (assembly GCA_014879545.1). Classification (GTDB taxonomy): domain Bacteria; phylum Bacteroidota; class Bacteroidia; order Chitinophagales; family Chitinophagaceae; genus Nemorincola. The sequence goes on from JACSRV010000090.1 coordinate 11,703, forward strand.
TCTGGCCGGATATGTATGCGTTGTTGTCATTGTCTGTAATGATCATCATGCCTATGTCGTTGCCGTAGCCTGTGCCATTGTGCCGATGCACCCAAAGTTCGGTGCCGGTTGCTGAATACTTGACCGTAGTGATGTCGAAACCGGTAGGTACACCACCAATTATGCCGCGGCTTCGACCTGTGACCAAGACATTGAGGTCGCGGTCTAAAGCCAGATCGGCCGCATAGTCATCAGAATTGTAGGCGGCATTGTTATAGGTGCGGCGCCATGCTGTGTCGCCGTTTTCCTTCACCTTTATCACTACATAATCTGTGTTGAAAGAAGGTGCGCTGAAGTTGGTGGTGCCTGCGCAGATGTAGATGTTGCCTGCGGTGTCTGTAATGAGATCTGATATTTCTTCCACGATATTATTGGTTGTGTCGGTCAGCGTCTTCTCCCATATCAGAGAGCCGTCAGTATGTTTCAGTTTACGCAGCAGGATGCGGTTTTGCATAGCATCGTCCTTGCGTTCGTTGAATGCTGTGAGTACGTTTCCGTCTTTCGCCTTTACGGTCTTTCCAGCAAACAATTGAAACCCGTCCTGCGCAAAACGTTTGTCTTTCCAACTTAGGGTTCCGTCAGTTGCAATTCTGGTGGTTAGTACCAATGGAGTGAGGGTGCTACCTGCTGTAGAGTCTTGTGAGTTGCCGGTGAGGATTGAGTTTCCCCAGCGGTCTGTATACATGTCGCGAACCATGTCGGTGCGTTGGGACGTGCCGTCTATACGGGTTATCCAGCTGTGGGTGAGGGTGGTTTGTGCGTTCGATGAGATGCCTGCAATGCATAGTGCTGCGGCGAGCGTAATGGTGATCTTTTCATGATTTCTGGTTAAATTTTGTGCAACATTCGTAAGGTAAAGAGTGACTACTTACAGGAATTCTGATGAAGGCGGAAAATCTGCCGACGAAATGGGATTAGTCAGTTTTTTGTGATGGTTGTTAATAGTTGAGTGTGATGCCGGCGCCAAGGCCCATGTCACTATCGTAGTGGGTAGATATGCCAAAATACTTTGTGACAATGTAACGCAGACCCACCATGTATTCAAGGTCTGAGTTGGCCATGAGGTTCATGCGCAGACGGGCGGTTACCGGAATGTCCTCACGCATCAGCGACAGGCGGAAGATGCCGTTCATGTCCAGCCGGGCGTCAGCGGTCACCAGCATGGGCAGTGTGTATTGTACCCCCATACATGCCACGCCTCTGTTGTTCTTTGTGTTGCGCTGCCCGAATATGGTGCGTTCGCTGTGCAGGTCCATAGTTCGGTATCTGAAGTCCCATCCAACGTATGGGAACCAGAATTGCATGCGGCCCAGGTAGCGGCCTATATGGCTTTCGCTCTCATAACCCATCATGGCGTTGGTGCCCAGTCGCCATTCGGTCTGCAGCTTGTAGCGGGTATTGGCCAGCATCAGTTCGCCATCACTGCCGCTCGATTCCAGCGCCACGCGCCCCATCAGGTGTATTTGCCTGTCGTCGGCATAGATCTTTCTCACCGATCGGTCAGGGTCCGGTATCTCGGGATTGGGTGGCGAATCCTGATAGGAGAATATTCGTCCCATGCCACTCATCATGTGGTAGAGTATGTGGCAGTGAAAGAACCAGTCGCCGCTCTCGGTTGCCGCGAATTCGATGGTGTCGGTTTCCATGGGCATAATATCGAGCACTGTTTTGAGGGGTGCGTACGCGCCTTGCCCGTTCACCACCCTGAAGAAATGGCCGTGCAGGTGCATGGGGTGGCGCATCATAGTGCCGTTGTAAAGGACTATGCGGATGTTCTCCCCCTTGCGTATGAGTATCTTGTCGGTCTCTGAAACCGTACGGTTATTGATACTCCATACATAGCGGTTCATGCTTCCGGTAAGCCTGAAGGAGAGCGTTCGGGTAAGTGCCTGCGGAAGGGTAGTGCTGTCGGGCGAGCGAAGCATGGTGTAGTTGAGCGTCGTGATGGGTGCCGTGGCCGGATCGTTCACTTCGGGATACATCACGGTATTCATATCCATTATCTGGTCGTGCATCTGCATGCCCATATCGTTCATGTCGCCGTTCATTTTCATCATTCCATTCATCATTTTCATGCCCTCGAAGTATTGCAGGCGCGGTAGGTGGGGGGCTTCAACGTCAGCTCCCGTTCCCAGCCACATTGTGGTGCTGCGTGTCCGGTCTTCGGTCGTGGCCCGGAACTCGCCCCGGCCGATGTCGGGAATCTTCACAATAAGGTCGTAGGTTTCAGAGACGCCCACGATGAGCCGGTCTACATGAACAGGCTGAACGTCTTTTCCGTCAGACGCTACCACATCAAAGCCGCCGGGGTAGGTGAGCCAGAAATAGGAAGAGGAGCTTCCGTTTATGACCCTAAGCCGAAGTTTGTCGCCCGCCTGCGGAGTGGTAAGAGAAGATGTATCTCTGCCATTAATAAGTACCCTGTCGTAGGCTACGTCGCTCACGTCCATAGCCAGCATACGTTTCCACTCATTGGTTACCTTGGTGCCGAAATATCCTTCCTTTATGGCCTGCGCGTAGTTTTGGGTGCTGCCCTTTTTTATGCCATACCAGTCGGTGGCGGCATAAAGACTGCGGTGTACCTGGTGCGGGTTTTCGTCTGTCCAGTCGCTCAGTACTACTGTTTTTTCGTTCATAGGTGCCTGTTCTCGCGGATGAATGATGAACGCGCCGTACATGCCGCTTTGTTCTTGCATGGTTGTGTGCGAATGGTACCAGTAGGTCCCGTTCTGCACTAACGGGAACTCAAAGGTGTGCGTTGAGTGGGCTTTTATAGGGGCTGTGGTGAGGTAAGAGACGCCGTCATACCGGTTGGGGAGAATGAGTCCGTGCCAGTGTACAGAGGTTTCCGTTCCCAGCGTGTTGTGTACATGTATCTCGGCAGTATCCCCTTCGATAAAGTGCAGTTCAGGCCCGGGTATCGATCCGTTTATGGCAATTGCCGGCCGGGGCTTCTGGTAAATTTGGCCATTGTGTCGCTTATGTACAGGTGGTACACAACCCTGCGTGGAGCGGATGGAACTACCTGCGATTTTGCGCAAAAGGGTGCCAGTGCGGACAGCAGTACCGCAGCTATGATCGCTTTCATATAAGAAGATTATTGTTGGATTGCGAGACTTTCGCTTGGTTACTTTATCGTTTCGGATACATTGCCGCAAGACAGCATTGATTTTCCGTAGTAGGGATTTCTGATGGTGGCTTCATTACTTAGCCAGTACGCTTTTTTCATAGGGCAGTACATTTTGTAAACTGTGGTGCCTGCAGGATGTGCCGCTTTTACTGCTGCTGCCATCTCCTCAGAGACAGTGGCGAAGAGGCTGCGCTGTTTATCAAGTGAGGTTGCTGTGGCAAGGGAGCGACTGCCCGAAACGAGGGCGCTTCGGCCAGGCTCCGGGATAGATGGTGCGGCCTTCTCGATCTCGTGCATGAGGTCTGCTGATCGGTGTGTCACCATCGCCTCGTTCCCGCTGATCAGCGCCTCTTTTACATTATAGTAGGCTGGGAGTACATTAGATATCTGCTGGGCGGATACTTGCAACGCGCCGGAGCAAAGCAGTAAAGTGAATATCTGTTTCATGTTGCTTGATTGTTTGATGTTACCGGGTTGTTTTTTTTCTATCAACTGATTGGAGTAGCGTTATATCCTGCTTGTTTCACTGCCTCTATTACCTGTGCCTCGGTAGCTTCGGTCACTGTTACTGTGAGTATCCGGTCGGGATGTTGGAGGTCTACATGCCAGTTGTTTTCGCCTACTATTTCATTCAGGAAGGGCATAGCCTTTGTTTGGCAGCCGTTGCATTTAATGGTTGTCTTGAATTTTAAAGTGCTCATTGTTACTTGTTTTAAATGTTTTATAGAATCGGTTTGATATTGCAAATTTCGAGAGTGTTATAGCGGGTATTGTTACACAATTCGGCTAATGATTTACAATCTTTTCGCTACTTGTTGTGTTTAAGTTGTTGGGGTATGTTTTTTCAGTTTCAACCGCAGACTATTGCCCACAACGCTTACTGAACTGAGCGCCATTGCACCACCTGCTATCATTGGGTCAAGCAGGAATCCGTTTATGGGGTAGAGCGCTCCTGCCGCCACCGGTATGCCTATGATGTTGTAGATGAATGCCCAGAATAGATTTTGTCTGATAGCCGAAACTGTATCTCTTGAGATCTTTATCGCGTCGTTTATCCGACCAAGGTCGGAAGAGATGATCGTCATGCGTGCTACATCCATAGCTATGTCCGATCCTTTTCCCATGGCAATACTCACATCAGCCAGCGCCAACGCGTTGCTGTCATTGATGCCGTCTCCCGCCATTGCTACTATTCGTCCGCCGGCTTGCAGCTCTTGTATATAGGCAGCTTTTTCAGCGGGCAGCATTTCGGCACTATATTTTGTTATACCCACCTGCGCTGCAATGGCGGCGGCGGTGGCCGGATTGTCGCCTGTGAGCATGTGCACATTGATGCCCGCGTCCTGCAGAGAAGCGATAGCCTCTGCGGAGGTCGGTTTCACAGCGTCGGCTATGGCTATGATAGATAGTACTTCGGAAGACGATGCGAAGTAGACTACTGTTTTTGCTTCTGCTATCCACCTTCCGGCTTTTTGGCTTACTTCGGCAGAAATTGATATGTTGTGTTCTATGAGGAGGCGTTTGTTGCCTACGTAGAAGGTGTCGCCCGCTACTGTTCCTGTAACACCTGCCCCCGTGATACTGGTAAAGTCAGATACGGCAACAGGGATTGCATTTGTGAAGTGTGTTGCGATAGCATCAGCAAGAGGGTGTTCCGACATTTTTTCTAGTGAAACCAGGACGTCTGTGTGATGGCTATTTTCGTTTGTCTGGTACATGTCCGTTACAGATGGTTTTCCTTCGGTGATGGTGCCGGTTTTGTCAAGTACCACGTCTGTTACTTTGCGCGCAATTTCCAGGCTTTCTGCGTCTCTTATAAGTATTCCCTGTTCCGCCGCTTTCCCTACACCTACCATAATAGCCGTGGGTGTGGCCAGTCCCAGAGCACACGGGCATGCAATGACCAGAACCGTTACCATGGCCATAATGCCGCGTGTGAATCCCTCGTCGCCCCCCAATAGGGTCCATGCTACAAGGGTCAGTAGTGCCAATGCCAGGACTGTAGGGACAAAAATGCCTGCTATACGGTCGGCTATTTTTTGCACAGGAGCCTTACTCCCCTGTGCGTCTTGTACCATCTTTATGATCTGGGCCAGCATGGTAGCCGCGCCTACTTTCTGCGCCACAAATTGCAGGCTTCCCTTCTGGTTGATGGTGCCTGCAAATACCGGGCTGTTTTCCTGCTTCTCTACCGGCAGCGATTCGCCTGTTATCATGCTTTCATCCACAAAGGACTGTCCTGATATTACGGTGCCGTCTACCGCTATTTTTTCGCCCGGTCGCACCAGCAGTTGGTCACCTATCGCTACTTCCGAAATGGGTGTTTCTGCCATATTTCCGTCAGGTAGTATGCGGGTAACAGTGCGTGGCTGCAATCCCATCAGCTTTTTTATTGCTGAAGATGTATTTCCTTTTGCTTTTTCTTCCAGAAGTTTTCCAAGCATTACAAACGTTATCACTATTGCGGCTGCTTCGAAATATACATGTGCGTGCAACCCGCGACGGTGCCAGAAGTCCGGGAAGAGGGTATTGAAGACACTGTAGATGTACGCCACCCCTGTGCTAAGGGCCACCAGCGTGTCCATGTTGGCTGTGCGATGACGAAGCTGGTTCCATGCTCCGGAGAAGAAGTGGCGGCCGAAGAGTAATAGAACCGGAGTGGACAGTGTCCACATCATGTAGTTGGCATAGGGTATGTCCATAAAAAACATGCCTATTACAGCCAATGGCAGTGATAAGGCTATGGCACTGTAGGTGTTGCGCCGCAACTTATTAAAGTGTTTGGTCCTGATGTCGTCAACTGTCTCTGCGTTTTGTTCATCGGTGGCAATTATCAGGTCGTAACCGATAGACTGAAGCGTGTTCCGCAAGTCTTCGGGGCGGGCTATTTCGGGAAGGTATTCCACCGCAGCGTTTGCATTGGCATAGTTCACTGAAACGACTATCACGCCGGGTACGCTTTTCAGCATGCTTTCGGTGCTCACGGCACAGGATGCGCATGACATATTGAGGACCGGCATATTTGATCGGGTCGTTTCAATGTTGAAGCGGGCTTTTCTTAACAGGGCGACGATCGCCTGTAGTGCCGGTGCCGGGTCTGATGTGGTGATCGCCACGGTTCTGCCACCGTTGGAGATATATACAGAACTGATATCTGGCAGTTGCAGTAGCATATGTTGTATCTGCGTTTCGTCAACCGTTTCTGTTGGCGGTATTGTGGTTAAACTGTATGATTGTTCCATGTTTTTTTTGTTCAATCGTTTCTGACGCAAAGGTCCATCGGGTTATGCAGCTAAGTATTACACAATTGTTGGCTTGATTTGCAAGATTTGGTACACAACGTGACATGTAAAAGACAGATTTGCTAATTTTATCTTATGAACGACCTTATAGACACCTGGCAGATACATAATCGGATCAACAACTATCTCCTTGCCGCTATCACCGATGAAGCGCTCTTGCTCGGTATAGGGCGCGGACGAAATGCCGCCGAACAATTCGCCCACATACACAACGTTCGCCTGATGTGGTTGAAAGCATCGGCGCCGGAGTTATTTGCCACTCAAACGAAGATTGAGAAGGGCGAAAACCTGTCCCGGGAATTTTTAACTCAGCGATTGAACGAGAGTGGCGATGCTATTGCCTCCATGCTGGAGACGGCACTTGCTGCCGGAAAGTTGAAAGGGTTTAAGCCTCATCCTGCTGCCTTTCTGGGGTATATGATCTCGCATGAGAGCCACCACCGTGGCCAGATCACTCAAAGCCTGAAACACGCGGGCTACAAAATAGATGCCAAGGTGCTGTACGGATTGTGGGAGTGGGGTAGCCGTTAGTGTCGTGCCTGCGTCAATACCGCCGAGGAAACATTAATTTTGCCGGGCAGTCATAAACAGGGCCCATAGGTGAATACTACAGAACATAGCCGTATCAATTGGTTTACAGAAGAAGAGTCGCGAGGAATATCTCTGCCCGGAAAATTCACCTTTCCGTTTTACTACGAACCGCATCCCCTTGCCCGCCTGGCTGCACAGGGTTTGCAGCAATACCTCGACACTCAGTCCGATTTCGACCACGAGTTCGGCTTCAACGGCGACAACGGACAACTGGCTATAGGCAAGATGTTCGGTGTGCTGGTAGTGCAGTCGGCCGATGGTAGGGTAGGCAGCCTTTGGGGTGTTTCGGGCAAGTTGGCCAACTCCAACGATCACCCGCGCTTTGTTCCCCCTGTGTTCGATATGCTCACGCGGGATAGTTTTTTTCTGGTTGAACAAGAGAATATCAGTGCTGTAAACGAAGAGCTGGAGCGTGCATTGGCCAATGAAGAGATACCGCGTTTGCAGAAGGAGGTAGCTTCTCTGAAGGCGCAGGCCGCCGAAGAAAAGATTGTCTACAGGCAACAGATGAAGGCGAACCGGGACCAGCGCCGGCTGCGCCGTGAGGAACAGAAACTCATTCTTTCTGCCGCCGACTATGCAGCATTCGATGCCGAGATGGTGCGTCAGAGCCATTACGACCAGTATGTGCAGAAGCAACTGGCCGAGGCCTGGGATGCTCGCATAGCAGAGGTGCAGGCGCAGTTGCAACCCTTGGAGGGCCGTGTAGAAGCGCTGCGCACCGAGCGTCGCGAACGGTCGGGGGCGTTGCAGCAGCGGCTGTTCAACGAGTATTCTTTCCTCAACATAGCTGGCGAAAGCCGTAGCGTAGGCAGCATATTCGCCGATACCGCTTTCGGTCGCCCACCGGCCGGGGCAGGTGAGTGTGCCACACCTAAGTTGTTGCAGTATGCGTTTTTGCACGGGCTTCGTCCGCTGGCCATGGCCGAGTTCTGGTGGGGCGCAGCACCGCGGTCAGAGGTTCGTCAACACGGCCATTTCTACCCTGCATGTGCAGGCAAGTGCAAACCGATCCTGGCACACATGCTGCATGGTATTCCTGTCGATGAGAACCCTATGCTGGAACCAACCAGCGAAGAGGCAAGGCTGCGGATAGTGTATGAAGACGAACACCTGTTGGTGGTGAACAAACCCGCCGGACTGAGGTCTGTGCCGGGAGTGGCCATAGAAGATTCTGTCTTTAGCCGCCTGCGCGATACCCGCACCGATTTTGAGCCGCTCATGATCCACCGCCTTGATATGGGGACCTCCGGACTGCTTGTGGTGGCCAAGTCGGCAAAGATCCACAAGCACATACAGCAGCAGTTCCTGCGACGCTCGCTCAGCAAACGATACACCGCATTACTTTCAAAAGATATTCCGGGAGAAGAGGGAGAGATAGATCTTCCTCTTGCTGCCGATCCCTATAATCGTCCGGCGCAGATGGTGTGCTACGAAACAGGCAAACCCAGCCTCACCCGCTGGAAGGTGGTGAGCCGAGAGAACGGCATCACCCGCATCCATTTCTGGCCACTCACCGGGCGCACCCATCAGTTGCGCATGCATGCTGCACATACCCTTGGCCTCAATGCCCCCATCCTCGGCGACGATATCTACGGCATCGCCGCCGAGCGCCTCTACCTCCATGCCGCGGCACTCTCCTTCACGCATCCTGTGTCTAGGCAGGTGTTGAGCTTTGAGGTGGTGGAGGATTTTTAGGTATTCTTACCACAGGCTTTGCTACGTTTTCCACTTGTCAGAGTTTTTTACTCAGATCCGCTGGTGCGGCGCCTGTCTGCCGTCAGGCAGTTTTGTAACGACTGAAAACAATTCACAGACTTCCCTCTAATCTGTGCAATCTGTTGATCCGAATAATCTGCGATTCAGATTGTCTTTCAACCATTGTTTATTCATAGTAATATCTGGTGAGTTGCGATATTTTGCCGTCATGAATAGCCTTTTTCTCATAAAGTAGCCCCTGTGGCGTGTAGCGGAGTTGGATTTCTATTTTATTGTCGCCAATTGAGCTTGCCGAGAACAACTTTCCGTCTTTATACTTGTAAAAATAGGTTGTGCATGTCTCAGAGGAATCAACAACAGAACACTCATTCGTAATTTGGTTTTGGGCGTTGAACTTCGTAATTGTTTTTTCGTCCCCATAACCAGCTTTGGTACTGAATGTTTTAATCACAGTTTTGCTCGTGTCAGAATATTCGTAAACCGTTGTTGATTCACAATATGGGAGTATTGTTGTGTAATACCAACCTGTCGAATCAACCTGTTTTATAAGGTTGCTTCTATTGTCATAGTAGTAATACTTTTTAGAGTGAACTTTCCCGTCTCTCGTGTACCAAATCCAGGTTTTTAATTTCCCGTTTTCATAATAGGTACATTCAGCGCTTAAATATCTGGGGTGGCAGTAAAGACATTTTGCTGAGTTGCTATCCTGCTTGTAGCTTTTAGTCGGTAAATACCTTGTGCTGTCGTCTGTGTAAAAGCTGCTGATTTCTTGCCCCTTGTTGTTGTAAATGTATTCGTGGATTTTTGATTCGACTGTATAATAGTGCGATGTGTCTATAGAATGCTTGAGTAGTGAATAGCTGTTTTGATAATGTTGGTTGGTCGTATAAGTTAAATTTCCTGAACTGTCATATTTGTAAGAAGAGACGTCGTAAGTCGTTTCCCAACCAATTCCAAATTTAGATTTGGTTATCTCGACTTTATCCGGGCTATCAATTTCTTTAACAACATTGCCGTTTCTGTCGTAAAAAGTTTGAAAGGAATACCAGGCCAAATAAGAAGGTGCATGCGATTGAAAAACTCTGCTGCAATTCCTCCCAAAGACTCTGTTACTATCCTTGTCTAATTCTTTCCTGAAAAGAAGTAGACTGTCTTTTGAGACTTTGCCATTCTTTTTTATTAGAAATGAGTATCCCTCAATTTTTCTGATATTGTTTTTGATAAAGCCCTGATAATTCCAACTTTGAAATTCGTTGTCATCAAAACTGAAAATAGCGTTTCTCTCTTGTCCGAACAAGAAGGCTGTCGTTAGTGTCAGTATACCGGTAAAAAGTATCTTCAATTTAGGTCTTTTGTTATCTTGGTTCTTCGGCAGTATTCACGCTTTCAGAACTTATTCTCTGCATTTGCGTTGATGAATCACTTCAAGGTAATTATTTTCCACATGCTTTACAAATTTAGGTTACATTATCGCTTTCGCTTATTAATCGCCCACTATTCCGTGTTATTAACGCAGATATCCTCGTGCGGCGCATGTCTGCCGTCAGGGCATTTTGTGACGCCTGAAAACCATGCCCATACATCCTTCTATGTCCGCTATCTGTAAATCATAATGGTCTGCGATTTAGGAAAAGTTACTCGATACATTTGCTACTTACATTTTTCTATGCCGAGGCAAACAATTTTATCTTTCGGGATGTTTAGTCTAATTTTCCTTGAAACCGCAACACAACATGAATGAGAGTATCTCCCACGACAAGCTTTATATGCGTTTAAGTGAAGTACTGGAAAAGCTCGATCTTGTATGTGTTACAGATGCCTTTTTGTATAGTTTAAGCACCCGCGATCTTCAATATCGTGCACACTTGGCTTGTTATATTTTTGCGAAAAGTATTCCTCCGCACAAGATAATTACAGAGGTTTACCCCTCCGGGAATATTGCGTGTAGTTATTGTGGACACTGTTCTACATGTCCTCAAGATACAGTGCAGATAGGGTCAGAATTAGTGAGGTGGGGTGGCGTACGGTTTCAAGATGTATTTACTGCTACTTACTACCTTGACATGTTCTCAAAAATGGATAGAGTCTATCCGGCCAAAGCAGACTTCGATATTTTCAACAATATGGTTGATGTTATCGTTTCTTCAGAAGATGATTTCCGGCCGAGAGATTTAGAAAAGATCTTTGCCGGGATATTTAGATCGAATAAAGGCGAAAGAGAGATGATTATAAATCAGTTGGGTGTTATGGGTATTCTGCAAACTGAGACAAACAAGGGGTTCGAAACAGTTTATACGCCTCCAGGTCTTAGGGAGATACCCTCGGTTGGTAAAATAGATTGGCATTACCCGGTCTGTTGGTGGCGCGGACAAAATGGTATTGACAGGAAGGCATACCAAGCTATTTTCGGGCGTTATGTGGCATTGCGTAGATCTGATCTTTGACCACTTTAACACTGGTCCGCGTTTGTAACGCGGATCCCGTGGTGAGGCGCCTGGCTGCCGTCAGGCAGGTTTGTAACGCCTGAAAAACATTCACAAATTTCCCTAACTTCATTCTCTATGAAAACACTTCTCCTTTTACATGGCGCCATTGGTGCTGCCGATCAGTTGCAACCGTTGGCACAGGTGTTGGCCGCGCATTACAATGTGCATACGCTCAGTTTTTCCGGTCATGGTGGCATTGCTCCTCATGCCGAGGGATATTCCATTCGCGTGTTTGCTAACGATGTGCTCGATTATATGCAGCTGAACGGATTGGAGCAAGTGAGTATTCTTGGCTATAGCATGGGTGGTTATGTGGCAATGTATCTCGCAGCTCATTGCCCCGATAAGGTAGATCGGGTAATGACCCTTGCCACCAAGTACCTGTGGACGGAAGAGATTGCCGCCCGCGAGGTAAAGATGCTGGTGCCCGAAAAGATAGAAGAGAAACTGCCTGCATTTGCGGCTACCCTCGCGCAGCGTCATGCCCCGGTCAACTGGAAAGAGGTGCTACACGCCACCGCTGCCATGATGCGTGAGCTGGGCGAGATGCCTGTGCTTACCGAAGAAGTATATGCACGCATATCCGCTCCGTGTTTGCTGCTCTTGGGCGATAGGGATAAGATGGTTTCTCTGGAAGAGACGGTTGATGTGCATAAGTCTTTGCCCAATGCGCAGATGGCGGTGCTGCCCGGCACTGCGCACCCCATAGAACAGGTAGATGTTACCCTGCTCGATTTCTTTGCCCGCAGGTTTTTCGGGGAGTAGCAATTGTTAAGATTTTCGCAAAACCAACCTTTTAGTTTTGTTTTACGAAAACCTTCGTATGTTTGCCTACGAAATCGTTCGTATAAAACGGATTCGCACGCAAATATGGAGATCAAACCTACTGATAGCGAATTGGAGATACTGAATATACTTTGGGAAAATGGCCCCAGTACGGTGCGCGATGTGCACGATGTACTGGAGCGCAGCAAGGATGCAGGCTATACTACCACGCTGAAGCTGATGCAGATCATGCACGACAAGAAGTTGCTTGTGCGCGATGAGACCGCCCGTAGCCATGTCTATACCGCCAATATCTCTCAGCAAAAGACACAGGGGCAGCTTGTAAAGAAGTTTATAGACAATGTATTCAATGGCTCAGCATCGCAACTGGTCATGCAGGCCCTAGGCAATCATAAGGCCAACCGCCAGGAGCTGGATGAGATAAAACAATTGCTGGCCGAAATGGAAAAGAAAATGAAGAATCGCTGATCATATTCTCCCGAAAATCTGATAACATGAACACACTATCATCTTCGGTCGCCATTTTCGCGCAGGCGTTTTCGTTCGCACTCCTTTCTTCGTTGTGGCAGGGGGCGATACTTGCCGGTGTCCTGTTCCTTTCACTCAAAGTGTTTAGAAACATAACTGCTCACACACGGTATCTGCTTTCGTTTGCCGGGTTATTAGCCCTCGTGCTCTGGTTTGCCGATACATTTTTTGCCCGCTATTTTTCACTCTCGTCGTCAGTTGTTTATGTGTCCGATTTATCCCCGTCATCACCCTTGCAGGAACAAATACAAACATCACATCTTGTAGCGGCAACCGGTGGTGCCGATCCCTTTACTAACTTATATGGTGCTGTGGTATCCTACATGCCGCTAATACTGTCGCTGTACATGGTGGGTCTTTTTGTTATGATAGTTCGGTTTGCACTAAATTTTCGCAGGCTGCATCAGGTCACTACCCGTGGCATCACAGCCCCTCCGGCACATCTTGTTGTTTTTCTCAATGCCAGGGTAGCACTTTATGATATTTCGCGCACTGTAGTCATGTATGTGTCGGACAAGGTTGTTGTGCCCGTTGTGAGTGGCGTACTTAAGCCTGTTATATTGCTTCCGGTAGCTGCGGTCAATAATCTCACAACTGCCGAGTTGCACACCATATTGCTGCACGAACTCGCCCACATTCGCCGCAACGACTATCTGCACAATCTTGTACAGGTAGCCACAGAGACCGTGTTGTTCTTCAATCCTTTCCTTTGGCTCATCTCGGCCCGCATCAGGCGCGAGCGCGAACTGTGCTGCGACGATATGGTGTTGGCTGCCACCGGCGACGGTCTTTGTTACGCGCGTGCACTTGCGGCGCTCGAAGAGGGTAGGGCAGTTGCAGGCAGCCTGTCGCTTGCAGCCACTAATAACAAATTTGAATTACTGAACAGAATAAAACGTATCATGACAATGAAACAACAAGATGTAGTACAGGGTCGCACATCGGCCATCGTTCTCAGTGTATTTGCCGCTGCCCTCATCGCAGCTATGGTCTCATTCACCCCGTCCTTTGCGCAAAGGGCCGATGGCACCAAGACTGTGAAGAAGAAGGTGAGCACCAAAACACTCACTGTCGATAGCGCGGGTAAGAAGAATGTGGTCACCAAAACAAAGACCACTACCGTCGCCACAACTGCCGATGATGCCGAGGATGTGGATATTAATATTTCCGTTTCCGGAGGAGATAAAAGCATGCGCAGTGTCACCCGCGTACGTGTGGTGGCCGGCGACGAATCGGGCAGCGGTGCAACAAAAAAGAAGACTATCAAGACCATCGACATCCAGGGCGATCCCGCAGAGGCCAATGGTCCCGGTGTAGCGCACCTTGAAGCCGAACTGGCAAAGGCAAAACGCGAGTTGGACAAAGTGGACTGGGATCAGATAAAGACCGAGATAGTTGACGCATTCAAAGAACTCGATAGAGAACTGAACCTCGATGCATTGGCCAAAGAGATCAATGTGGAGATCAGGCGCGAGTTGGAGAACAGTAAGAAAGCACTTAAAGAGGCTTCGGTAGAGGTGGACAGACACATATAGGGTAAGGCGAATGCCGAAGCAAACGACAAGATCAGACAGAAGTCGGTGACCGTTGAGAAGCGGGGTGTTGCACCCGCCGCAGCTGATGCGGAGGTAGATGTAGTGCATGGTCCCGATATGCACGAGATGTTGGATAAAATGGATAATGCCGGGCTAATAGACAGGAAAGGTAAGTTTCGCATCGAGAAAGCCGATGGTGAGTTGTTTATAAACGGGGTGAAACAACCCGCCTCAGTATTGCAGCAATACAGCAAGTATCTGTCTGCGGACGAAGTGAAGATAAAAGGCAGCAAGGGCGATCTCAGCATCTACATTAACGATTAGGATAGTTTTGCTTCGTAATATAGAACAGTGGCTTCCCGTTCCCGGGCGGCCATTTTGTTTTCTGTCTGTGCCTGTTTATTCGTTAAGTTTGTGTCAGTAACACTTTACTATGGAAGTAGACAAAGAAGGGAAGGAATTGTTGCAGATTGCAATTTCCCGTTGGCGGACCGATGGCATTGTGACAGACGAACAGGCACAGCAAATGGAGCAGTCGGTGCACCTCCGCTCTGCCGATCGGCAGCAGGTGGCGCAGTATTTCTTTTTCATTGCGCTGTTTTGCATCTTGCTGGCTTTTGGTGCCATCTTCCTCAGCGAAAAGTTGCTGGAGCGCATCAAGGCCTATTTCTCCTGGAACGATCTGGTTATTGCCGGTCTCACAGCAGTTTTGTCCGGCGTGTGGTTCTGGTACATCGGTCGAAGGCGCGGGCACACCCGCGGTGCTGCCTACGAGATATACATGGCGCTCGGTGGCCTGTCGGTGCTCACTTCGTTGGTCTACCTCTGCAAGTGGCTCCATGCCGATACCACATACTACACCACCTTTCTTTCACTAGCATTTCCGTCGTTGTTGGTTATTGCTGCTACCACCGCATCTCAGGTGCTTTGGTTGGGCGGGTTGGTTGCGGCAACGTTCTGGTTTGGTGCGTTCACATCAGTGTATGAAACCGGGTATCTTTTTTTGGGCATGAATTATCCTGTCAGGTATGTGCTGTTCGGTGCGCTGGTGCTGGGGGCTTCATTTGCCATACGACCAATAGGTAAACTCGCTTTTGCCCACAGGCTCACCTATGTGTCCGGCCTTGCATTGTTCTTTCTTGCATTGTGGGCGGTGTCCATCTTCGGCAACTTCAATTCCTTCGAGCGTTGGCAGCATGCCCGCCAATTGCAGATCGTCATTTATTCTGTCTTCCTGGCCATTGCGGCCGGTTTGTCGTTTTTCTTTGGCATCCGCTACAGCGATGCTGCCGCCCGCGACTTTGGCGTACTCTTCCTGCTCATCAATCTATACACTCGTTATTTCGAGTATTTCTGGGACGCCATGAACAAGGGTGTCTTCTTTCTCATACTCGCGGTTACATTCGGCCTGTTGGGGCGCTGGCTGGAACGCAAGAGCCGCGCAGGTGCAAAAAAGTCGCCCGGCTCGTAATGCTATCATTACCTTTGTGCCCGCTGCAATGTTTTGCAGCGTATTCGGTATATGTTTCGATATGTAATGGAGGTCATGTACGATGGTACATGTTTTCATGGTTCACAGATACAGGGCGACCTGCCCACCGTTCAGCTGGCGGTTAATAAGGTGCTCAGCACTTTGTTGCGTACTGAGGTTATCTCGTTTGGAGCCAGCCGCACCGACGAAGGCGTTCATGCTCTTTGCAACTACTACCACTTCGATCACGATGCCGACCTGCGCCCCGACTTTCTCTATAAGTGCAATGCCATCCTGCCTCAGTCCATGGCGGTGAAGCGTATCTGCAAGGCGGCCTCTCCCGAATTCAATGTCCGCTTCGATGCCCGCGAGCGCAGTTATCGTTACCGTATCTACAGGCACAAGGACCCATTTCTTGTCAACAGGGCTTTTTATTTCCCCTTTCCTTTGCGTGAAGATGTCTTGAACGAAACGGCAGCAATAGTTAAAGCTACCACCCAATTCGAGTCTTTCGCCAAGCGCAACTCTCAGGTAAAGACCATGAACTGCACCATTCTGGAGTCTCGTTGGGAGCATGTGGGCAACGAATTGCACTATGTGGTCGTGGGCAATCGTTTTTTACGCGGCATGGTGCGCGGCCTGGTGGGTACGCAGCTCCATATTGCCCGTGGCAATAAAACAGCCGCCGATTTTCAACAAATAGTTGCAGCGCAGAACTGCACCAGGGCTTTTTTCAACGTTCCGGGGCATGGTCTTTACCTCGAGCATATTGGCTACCCCGAAGGCGCTTTGGTCGATCTCATGGCCCGCTAAAGGGAGTTTTTGTTCATTTTATCCTGTATTTCATCAAATTATAGGTATTTTCATTGTGTGTGATGCGCTCGCTGTAAGTTTGCCTGAAAAGGGCTGTATTTCAGGGCAGTAAGTGTTATTGTTAGCAATATTTTAGCGAAATGATAGCATTTTCTTGTACGTATATTTAAAAAAAAATAGGAAAATAAGAAGTATTAGTTTGAATTTTTGAGTATTTTTCGGCATTGTTTCATAAACTATCTTGATATGAGATCATTTCTTTTTAACCCAGGATCTGTAAGGGCGGGGAAGCGCATTAGCGGAAAAGGTTTGTTAAAAACATTCCTTATGGCCGGAATTCTGATAACGTCATTGCCTGAGACCGGCAGTGCGCAGGGACCGGTATTTTACAATGGCGGGTCATACAGCAAAACCGTCTGTAACAACGCTCCCATAGACTTGGGCGATTATCTCAAAGTTTCTTATCCCTACTCAGGTACAATCACTTGGTCGGTAGTGGCTGGTGCGTCGAACGGAACGCTTGATGGCTTTCCAGCAACTGCCGACGGACCGGCAAGTACGTTAATGCCTGCTGGCGCAACGTACACGCCTGATCCGGGTGCTACTTTCGATAACTTCACTATCATGGCCGATGACGGTGTCAATTCCACCGTTATTCTGGTTCATCTTGATGTAAACGCGGCTCCTGCGCTTACACTGGGCGCTTTCCCGTCGGTGTGTAAAGGAGTTACGAACGCGGTTATTCCGTTCTCCAACCTTACAAACGTTGGTCCTGATACCGTAATATTCAACTACACCGGTGCGCGTCAGTCATGGACAGTGCCTGCAAACGTTACCGGCGTTAAGTTCGACCTCATGGGCGCATCTGGTGGCAACGATTATCTTTCAGGCGTGTCAAATGCCGGCAAGGGTGGTCGTGTTCAGGGTAACCTGTCAGTTCTGCCGGGCAACGAACTTCATGTATATGTTGGTGGTGCCGGTGCCGATGGTTCACCAATGGGTGCAGCCGGTGGTTACAACGGTGGCGGCAATGCGTTCTTCTACTTCTCAGGCTGCGCAGGTGCAGGTGGCGGTGCTACCGATATCCGCATTGGCGATAGTACACTCTCTGCTCGCAAAGTAGTTGCCGGCGGTGGCGGTGGTAGCAGCATCGATGGTTCTCCACGTTTCGGTGGTGCCGGTGGTGGCCTCACAGGTGGCAATGGCGAAGCTAACGATGGTTTCTCTTCAGCTCGCGGCGGCACACAGCTCGCCGGTGGTGCGGGTGCTACATACGCTTTCTGGACAGCCGGTTCTAACGGTGCCCTCGGCATGGGTGGCAACGGTAGCACGCAAGGCTTCTCCGGCGGCGGCGGTGGTGGTTACTACGGCGGCGGCGGCGGTGTTTGGACCGGCGGCGCGGGTGGTTCTTCTTACACCGATGGTGGCATCACTTTCACTAACACCCACACACAGGGCGTAAACGAAGGAAACGGCGTAGCTAAAATATACTATGTTAATCCGGGCACTTACGACATCATTTGGGATGCTACTGCATTCTCAGCAGGTTTCGAGAACGTAGCTAATACAGCACTTCCTACTACCGAGTTCGACGTTGCTGTTCCTGCGGGTGTTGCTCCGGGTACATACCACGCCACCCTGGTTGTAAGGAACTATCATGGTTCTACTACAGAATCTTGCGAGCAGTCTTATCCTATCGAAGTAACAGTAAAACCACTCCCTACAGTTGACAATCCGGGCGATAAGATCGTTTGTCATGGCGAAGCAGTTCCTGATATCACTTTCAGCGGACCACTGTCAGGCTCTAGCTACAACTGGGTGAACGATAACCCTGCTATCGGTCTTGATGCAGCCGGTTCTGGTCACACATCTACATTCCTGCCTATCAATGGTACGCCACTTCCTGTGTCTGCTCAGATCACAGTTACTCCTGTAGCTGATGGTTGTATAGGTGCAGCGGCAGTATTTAATATCATCGACAATCCGGTGCCTGCGCTCAATAGCACTACTACTCCGGCTTCTATCTGTAACAATACATTGTTCAGCTACCTGCCTACAAGTCTCACTCCGGGCACTTCTTTCGACTGGAGCCGTAGCCTTACTCCCGGTATAGCTAACGCAGCTAACAGCGGCGCTGGTCTGATCAACGAAACATTGATCAACACCTCTACCGAGCCGGTTACAGTTGCTTATGTGTACACCCTCACTGCAAACTCTTGCAGCAACATCCAGACAGTGAACGTAGTAGTTAATCCTACTGCACAACTCACTTCTACACTCACACCAACAGCAGTATGTAACGGTGATGCATTTGTTTACACTCCTTTGTCATCATCAACAACAGCTGTTATCACCTGGACTCGTCCTGTAGCTGCGGGCATCACTAATGCTGCTGCAACAGGTACAGGTGTTATCAACGAAACACTCAACAACACAACTACAACTCCTAAGACTGTTCATTACGCTATTGAAATGAACGTAGGCGGATGTATTGAAACTGAAGACGTAGCAGTGGTGATCAATCCGTTGCTGCTCCTCACAAGTCCTACTTCACGCAACGTTTGCGACAGCGCACTCCTCGAGTATCTCCCTGTTTCAAACATCTCCGGTGCTACAATCACCTGGACTCGTCCTGCGGTATCAGGTCTTTCTAACCCTGCAGGTAGCGGAACAGGTAACATCTCTGAGCGTCTGTACGACACAACAGTTAGTCCAGT
Source organism: Chitinophagaceae bacterium (assembly GCA_014879545.1). GTDB lineage: Bacteria > Bacteroidota > Bacteroidia > Chitinophagales > Chitinophagaceae > Nemorincola. The sequence continues at coordinate 30,820 of JACSRV010000090.1, forward strand.
TACTGTAAACTACACATACACATTGTCTGCATTTGGTTGCAGCAAAGACCACACACTGGCAGTAACAGTTAAGCCTAGTCCTAAACTGACTACTTCTCTCACTCCGGGTGCTGTTTGTACCAACTCTCTGTTCAACTATGTTGCTGCAAGTGCCACTGCAGGTACTACCTTCCAGTGGGCGCGCGACACCGTTGTGGGTATCACTAACCCTACAGTTCACGTCCTGAACGGTACTATCAACGAGATACTTATCAGCACTTCCGATACTATCCTGAACGTTCCTTACAAATTCACTTCTACAGCAGGTGGTTGTTCAAACGCTCAGATCGTGAATGTGAAAGTGAATCCGCTTCCACGCATTGCTAACGACAGCGGTAATGTTGCCGTATGTGACAGCACACTCCTCAGCTGGGTGCCAACAAGCAAAACTCCGGGTGCTACTTACGCATGGAGCCGCGACTACGAAGCCGGTATCTCTAACCTTCCTGCTTCAGGTACAGGTGGTGCTCCGGGCGAGCGTCTCAACAACACTACTTACATCACAGTTCCTGTTACTTATGTGTACACTATTACAGCAAACGGCTGTTCTAATACACAGAGCGTAGAAGTTAAGGTGCGTCCTTCTGCTATCCTCACAAGCAACACAGCAATAGTTTGTAGCGGTGCTCCATTCAATTATGTACCGGTTAGCTACACTACAGGTACTTCCTTCGCATGGTCTCGTACCGGTAATACAGGCATCATCCCTACATCAAGGAGCGGTGCAGGTAACATCGTTGATACACTCACTCAGTCTACTTCAGGCAAGGTGACCATCACTTACAACATGGACCTCACAGTATTCGGCTGTGTGAACAAGCAGAACGTGATCCTCACGCTCGATCCTGCTCCTACACCGATCACTATCGGTACACACCCGTCTGCTTCTTTGTGTAACAATGCTACTGCGGTTAACTTCGGTGCTGCTTCTCCGGCTGCTGATGGTTTCACTTACATGTGGAGTGCTGAAGGAGCTACTGTTACTTCAACCGGTACTTCTACTCAGTATGCTTTGATTAACTTCAACACACCGGGCACTGCTACAGTGACGCTTACTACTAAGAACACTGCTACAACATGTACCAGCACTTCTACTTACACAGTTACCGTTGGTACTAACATTGCTGCTACTCCTGAGGTTATCTTCTTCGACGGTCAGTTCATCTGCAAGCAAACAGATGTGAAGAGCTACCAGTGGGGTTACGATGATGCGTCAACGCTCGACTCTACAGTTGCAGTGGGTGAAACCAACCAGAACTTCGCCGTTCAGTTCCCTGAGTGGAACAAGCGTTACTACTGGGTTATCACTACTACCGCTGATGGCTGTATGCAGAAAACATACTTCAACAAGCCTACCGGTGTTGCTGATCTCAACCTGGACGCTGCTGATATGAGGTTGTATCCAAACCCTGCAAGCCAGGTGCTGAACATGGAGGTTAGCTCTTTCGTGAACGGTAAGGTTACTTTCGCCGTATTCAATGTAGTTGGTCAGCAGATCACTACTGTAGAAGCACGCGATAACAAAGCTCAGGTAGCCGTTGCTGATCTTCCTGCAGGTGTTTATGTAGTAGATTGCTACAACGATGGTGTGAAAGTGGCCGCAGCTAGGTTCATCAAAAATTAATCATTCAACATTAAATATTCCGTAGATGAAAAAACTCTTTTTCTTGTTGATAGCCGCCAATGGCGCGTTGTCAGCCATCGCACAGGACTCAAAGGCATACAAAAAAGATGATATGTTGCCCCGTTGGGTGATAGATGTAAACCTGCAGGGCGGTATGCTCACTCAGGACATCACTACTACCAATCCTGTTCTCAATTATACAAAAGCACTCAGCTCTTCCGGTATCAGCGGGCTGAAGTACAATAACGGTATGTCATACGGTGGCAATGCCCAGATCGGCTTCTTCTTCGACAATAAGAGCCATTTCGGTATCGGTACAGGTATCAGCTACCACATGCAGAACGGTGATATCACCATGGATAAATACAAAGTTGAGTATCAGTCCACTGATGCCAACGGAAATATTTTCCGTCAGATCATCACCGCTCCGGGCGTTATCAAAGAAGAGATCAAGGCCACGAACATCAGCATCCCGTTGGTGTTGAAGTACAAGCATAGGTTCACGCGTCGTTCCGGTATCACTGCCGACGCGGGTCTGTTGTACAACGTGACCATGAAGAACAACTTCACTACCGATGCGAAGTTCAACTACGAGGCTATATACAAGCACGTCAATACGCCGAACGGTATCACTACCGTATACGACAATGGCGCGGTGCCTGAAAATACCGACCTCGTTATTACGGAGAAGCAGTTCCTCGCTACCCATCCAGGCGGCGACGTGAACAACTATTTCACTACGCAGCGCAACATCGGTTACAACGTAGGTTGGGGCACTGCTTCCGACAAGAACACAGGTTCTGTATCTTATGTACAGAGTTCTGTAGGCTTCTTGTTCCAGCCTGCTTACAGCCTGTACCTGTCCGACAAGGTAGCCCTGAACATCGGTGGTTACTTCATGTACCAGCTGTTCACACACGCGCCTACAGGTGCTCGTCTTACCGACAAAGTGGGTGAGTACAACTCATTCATGAACAACGCTACAACTACCAACGCTACTTCATACGGTGGTAACCTCGGCGTTCGTTTCTACTTCTCTAAATTCAGCGACCGCGACAAAGACGGCGTTCCTAACAGGTTCGACAAATGTCCTTGGACTCCTGGTGTTAAAGAATTCAACGGCTGCCCTGACTCTGACGGTGATGGTATCCCTGATTCTGAAGACTCTTGTGCTGATGTGCCTGGTCTGAAGCACTTCCACGGTTGCCCTGACTCTGATGGCGACGGTATCCCTAACTTCGACGACGCATGTCCTTACCAGGCCGGTCCTGCTAAGTTCATGGGTTGCCCTGATACTGATAACGACGGTATCCCTGACAGCGAAGATAAGTGTCCTAACGAGGCTGGTCCTGCGTCTAACGACGGATGTCCAATCCCTCCTCCTCCGCCACCACCATTGCCTGCACCGGCTCCTGTGCGCGAGCACAACATGAACGAGCCTATCCTGTTCGAAGTAGGTAAGGCTAAGATCAGCGACGCGTCATTGCCTATCCTCGCAGAGGCTATCATGGAAATGAACACACACGAGAACGCATACATCATGATCGACGGTCACACCGATATCACCGGTGGCAACGTTATCAACGATGCGCTTTCTTACCGTCGTGCTAACGCAGTTAGGAAATACCTCATCGACATGGGTGCTAATCCTAAGCGCATGATCGCAGTGGGTCACGGTAGCCGCGAGCCTATCGCCGACAACGCAACAGTTGAAGGCAGGGCTAAGAACCGCAGGGTTATCATGACACTGAAACACCGTTAATCAATCCTCCTCACGGGGCCGATGAACATAACCTCCGGGACCATCTCAACAGATGGTCCCGGATTTTTTTTGCCCGTTTTTATGGAATCCGGTCGGTCGGCGGCTCTGAATAGTGAACCAATAAACAAACTATCATGGATATCACACTCCGCAATGCCGACTATCTCGACATCATTTTCCACAACCGCAACAAGGCCTATGGCGGCTACGAGCTGCGCCGCAACTATGGCAGCAGGGTAGGCAGGTCACTCACCATTCTCTTCAGTGTGTTGCTGGCGCTTGTCCTTTTCTCATTCACCCGCAAGGCACACGAGGTGCGCGAGGTGATCTTCGACGGTCATACGGTAGACCCTACGTGGATAGAACCACCCGTGCAGCCCATAGTACCACCCGTGGTAAAACCACCGCAGCCCGAGGCCCCCATTAAGATGAAGACCGACCTCTTCACCGAGCCCGACATCACCACAGAAGAGATACCCGACGACAAACAGATGACCACTGTCGACCAACTGCACAACAGCAGGGTGGGCACCGGCTCCGATGGCGAGGACGGTACCGACATTATGCCCGACAACACCACCGGCAAACCGGGTACTGTCATCCCTATAGATACAAAGCCCGAAGGCCCGCGCCGCTTTGTAGAGCAGATGCCGCAATACAATGGCGATGTCAACGCCTACCTTGCTGCCAACGTTCATTACCCCGATGCTGCCCGCGAGGCCGGCATAGAAGGACCGGTGCAGATAGAGTTTGTGGTGGACGAGGAAGGCAATGTCACTCAGGCGCGTGTGGTGCGTGGCATCGGTGGTGGTTGCGATCAGGAGGCCCTGCGCGTGGTAGCCGGCATGCCCCGCTGGAAGCCCGGCCGCCAGAACGGCCTGCCCGTAAAGGTGTTCTTCAATGTGGTGGTCAAGTTCCGCCTTCAGTGAGTTTTTTGCCTCGTGTGCCGGCCCTGTGCCGGCATACTTGTTATTGTTCATTTTCGTAAGTTTAGGGTATGAAGTACCTGTTCATACTACTGCTGTTTGTTTCGGGCACGGCCATGGCGCAGAAAGATAGCCTGCCCTACATCAAAGTGCTGGGCATAGCGCAGGACGGTGGCTACCCGCATGCAGGCTGTGCAAAGGCATGTTGCGAACAGGCATGGAAAGATGCCGGCAAGCGGAGGTTCGTCACCTCACTGGCCCTTGTCGATCCGGCAAGCAACAAGTGGTGGCTCTTCGAGGCCACGCCCGACATTACCGAACAGCTGCATTACTTCCGCCAACTCACCGGTGGCCGGTACCGCTACCTGCCCGATGGCATCTTTATCACCCATGCCCACATAGGCCACTATGCCGGCCTCATGCAGCTGGGCCGCGAGGTCATGAACACCAAGGACATGCCCGTTTATGTGCTGCCCCGCATGAAAACCTACCTCGAGAACAACGGCCCATGGAGCCAGTTGGTAAGCCTCAACAACATCAGGCTCACAGCGCTGCAAGTTGCCGGCAAGGATATGAAGTCCGGCTTCATGGGGCAGACCCTGGCCGACGGTATTTTGGTCTCCGCCTTTCAGGTGCCGCACCGCGACGAGTTTTCCGAGACCGCCGGTTTCCACATCAGTCTGCGTAGCCGCCAATACCTGTTTATCCCCGATATCGATAAATGGGAGAAGTGGGACAACAGCATCATAGATATGGTGGCCGCTGTAGATGTGGCACTGCTCGATGCCACCTTCTTTGCCGATGGCGAACTACCCGGCCGCAGCATCAGCGAGGTGCCGCACCCCTTTGTCAGCGAGACCATGCGCCTCTTCTCCACTCACACCGCCCGCCCGGGCCTCGGTTCCCGCATTCACTTCATCCACTTCAACCACACCAACCCCCTCCTCCGCGACCCCAAAACCCGCAAAGAAGTAACAAAGCAGGGTTTCCATCTGGCAGAGCAGGGAGAGGATCTGTGAATTGGCGTTTGATTCTTTAGTTTAAATGAGTGCTGATTCCCTTTCTTGGTTGCAAATTTGAAAAATTTCTCAGAGTGGGTTTTGTTTTATGCCCACACTGGAATATTGAACCAACGTCATTTTCTTACGTTATTCAATGACAAATTTGATGCGGTAGCCATATTCCCCATGTCGTCCCCCCGCCCAACTAAAGAAGTAAAAACGAACCGGATTTTTACAATTTGGACAGTGAAAGTCCAAAAATGAATTTGTTTCTGACTTTATGGTGTCGTTGACTAAAGCTTCAATTTGTGTTACAGCCGCGGCTTCGAGATTGGTGAAATTCGAAAAGCTGTGTTTTTGAAAATGTCTAAAGTTGAATGCAACGGTTTGACCGCAATTGCACTTGTACGCCGATTCAGGATATGTGTCCCAATCGTCCCAGCTATTAAAGTCAACCTTATTAAGAACGGATTCCGCAAGCCTGACATTCATAGGTTAAATTTACGGGTAAAAGCAGAAAAATGCACTTTCCGTCTCCGTTCTTCCTGATGTTAGCATAGCGCATCTGGAAGCACAATAGAGCTCCTTCTCTGAAGGCCTTCATCTTGATTCCGCTCAATACTGAATCCCGTCATAGGCCGGGTCTCCTTTTTCAGGGACCCGCCGACGATCAGTGTACTAAAGTTGAATTTACCTTCTGGTCGAAGTGTCTCAATTCGACCTTATTCCTGCAAGTGTCCTCTGATGGAGCCTATCGTGGGTAAACGATATTGATGCCCTGAATGTCGTAGGCGCTGAGGTATTGGTAACCAATAAGCTGGCCGGGAGGATTGGTGATGATTGTAATTGCAGGCTCCCCGGTTGGACCGATTTTTCCATACGCCCTCCTGTGATAATGCATAATAGAACGGAAATCATATGGAGTCTCATTCATCGATTCTTTTTCTTTCCGGAACTCTCTGCGGTAACCTAACTTAACGTTGCTATAATCAATGGTAATATAGTCATCCCTGTCAGACCGGTTGTGCTCATGCATAAAGCCCGCCGCGTGCAACACTTCGTGAATAATTATACCCTCTATCATCACGGTATCATCGCGAAGCCTAATGTATTGCCCACCCGGCCGTAGCCGCCGCCCCAGCATTGAAGTTCCCGCTACGTTAGTGTTCTTGCGCAACATGGGTTTAAAAACCACCCAATGTCGGTCGTCGTTTTCTTTAGGGCGCAACTGCAGGTTGGTACTGGTACTGATACTGGTTGCCGCATCGGCAATCAATTGTTTCACATTGTCCGAAAGATCGTTGTCAATTACATAGGGGATAGTATTGTTGGCCCACAGATCAACTTTCTCGTCTCTGGTTGACAGATAATGCACCTGTTGGCGGTTTTGTGCACGTTTCGCCCGTAGCATTGCGTCGATCTTGCGACGACCCTTGCCCGATATGTCGGTTATGATCTGTGATTCATCTATAATGATGTCGCCCTGATAAACGTATTCGCCGTATTCATTCACCTCCACAACTATCTTCTGCGCATCTTTAGCCAGCGGCAGCAATACCCATACTTCTTTATCTGCCGGTATTTGGGCTACTGCCGGTATCGTTGTGCTCAGGCATATAGCAAATGCCAAAAGTATTGTTCTCATATCAATGGAGTTTGTATGTCAATTTTCAGGGATAATTCATGCCGCCCTCCTTGCCGGTGGGGGTTGATACCAAGATAATATTTTTATTGATATTGCAATAGTTGTGCTATGGCAATTTGTGGAGTGTTCCGTCTCCGGCGGGTCTCCTTTTTCAGGGACCCGCCGACAATCAGGGTACAAAAGTTGAATTTACCTGCTGGTTGAAGTGTCTCAATTCGACCTTATTCCTGCAAGCGTGCGCTTGCGACATCGGTAGTTGACTGGGGGTGTTGTGCAGGGGTGTGTGAAGGAGGTGGGGTGATCTTTAGTTCTTTCCAGTTTTTTGAGGGTTTTGTATCATTTGCAGTGACGGGTTGCGCAGGAAATTTTATTTGGGTGCTTTTTTGTGAGGGCTGTAGATTATCAATGGGTGTGTGGGAAGTTGGCTGCATTTTACTTCCCAAAAACTGCGCACTTCTTCCCACCTGTGTGTCGGTGTGAGAAGGTTCGGGAGGGGTGTTCTGCGGTTCTGTGCCGGAAGTTTCTTCATTAGTAGTTGGTAGTGTTGGTTCGTTTGACGAGGGTTGCTCGTCGTAGGGGTGGGGGATGCCCCATTGTTTGTAGGCCTCGATAATGTCGGGGTCGCTGAAATACTGTTCCTGACGGTCGAGCTGTTGTTCGGTGTTGTCGACTTCGGGGACGGGGATCCTGCCCAAGGAATTAAAAGTGTCGGGTTGGATGTGTTGGGTGTAAACGGATGCACGGGAGGAGATGAATTCATCGATATACGGATGTATGGAGTGTGCGAGTTCGGGGTCGCGTTTGGAGACCATTTCCATAAAGTAGCCGAAGAGTTCCTGTCTCTTATACACATCT
>JACSRV010000031.1 GCA_014879545.1 Chitinophagaceae bacterium
CTCCAAAAATCAATACTTTCGATGGGGTAGGTCTCTACGAAGTGAAACCTGAAATATCAATTGAAAGTTAATCATTTTAGGGTTAGGTTTGCTCTAGTCAATAGCGTATAGCAGGTATTTTTTGCGTATGGCCTTTAATTTATTCAGGTCATTTTCCCATGAGGAGCGAATTGTCTGTTCCCCGCTCCCATTCTCGAGCTGCTTTTGCAGTGCGCCCGTTCCTGCCAGCTTTGTAAAGAATGATGTAAAGAACTTTTCTTTCTCCGGATAGGCAGAATAGGCACTGATGAGCCACTTTAGTTGGAGGTGGTTGTCAATTTCTGCTCTTATCTGGTTAACGTCCTTTGCAACAAATTCACCGTAACAGTTGCGGTTTTCCTGTGGCGGTGTTTTAGCGCCTTTGCTGCTTACCGGTTTGAATGAGTAGGTGAACTTGCCTTCAAACATAGGATGTCCATATTGCCTGAAAGGTTTGTCGGTGCCCCTGCCCAAACTTATGGGCGTGCCTTCGAAGAGGCATAGAGATGGATATGCGTACACTGCTTCCATGTCGCGAAGATTGGGCGACGGCGCCACCGGTAGCCTGTACATCTTGCTATGCGTATAGTTCTTACATTTTATGACTTCAAGGTCCGGTTTTCCTGTGTATTGTATCCAATGTTCTCCGATGAGCATTTTTGCATACTCACCCGCAGTCATGCCATAGACGATGGGAATAGGTTGCATTCCCACAAATGACCTGTTGACTACTTCCAGTACCGGTCCGTCTACATAATGGCCGTTGGGGTTGGGACGGTCCAGTACAATGAGTTTTTTGCCATTCTCAAATGATGCTTCCATGCAGTATTCCAGGGTGGAGATGTAGGTGTAGAAACGAACCCCTACATCCTGAAGGTCATAGATGAGTATGTCTACATCTGCTAATTGATCCTTTTTTGGTTTCTTATTGTTTCCATAAAGTGAAATTACCGGTATTCCGGTAGTGCTGTCAATTCCGTTAGCGATATGCGCCCCTGCGTCTTCGTTACCACGAAATCCATGTTCCGGTACAAATATCTTCGTCACTGAGACGCCCCTTTCCAACAGGACATCAAGCAGTGATCGGCCGTTGACTATAGAGGTCTGATTTATGATCAGTGCCACTCGTTTTTTCTTTAGCATTGGAAGATACTTAGCTGTTGCTTCGGCGCCCGGTTTAATGTCCTCGTCAAACAGAGGTTGTGCAAACGAAATATAAGACGATAGGAGCAGGCTCAGAAGAGTTATTAGCTGTCGCGGCATGACAATTTCACATTTAATACGGCAAAGGTAACAAGCTGAATTTTATCGAGAGATTTCTACGTGGTTTAACATTTATAATTGTATATGATAATGCATTTAGTCGTAACTTGCGGCATTATTTATTCAAAAAAAGAAAAAATGTCAACAGTACAAAAGGGAGATAAGGTGAACGTTCATTACCATGGCCGCCTTACCGATGGGTCTACATTCGATAGTTCGGAGGGCAGGGAGCCACTAAGTTTCACCGCAGGTGCAGGTCAGGTTATCAAGGGCTTCGATGAAGCCGTGCTCAATATGACACCCGGGGACAAAAAAACAGTAAATATTCCGGTTGCGGAAGCTTATGGCCACCGCAACGATGATATGGTGATGGATTATCCTGTAAGCGATTTCCCTGCAGACATGCAGCCACAGGTTGGCATGGAGTTGCAAATGGGCGACAATCAGGGTAATGTGTTTCCTGTTGTGATCACAGAGGTTAACGGAGATATGGTGACACTGGATGCTAACCACCCACTTGCAGGTCATGATCTGATATTCGATATCGAGCTCGTTTCTATCGGGTAATTAATATTGATTTTTTACGGCCCCGTTCACATCTGTGAACGGGGCTTTTTATTTGCAGTGCCTTGTTAATATTAGTATAAAGGCATTGCTTCCGGTACATAAAAATAGATTCCTGTCATATTTTCGGGAGGTCTCATGCGATATTTTATTATCATCCTCCTTTGTTTTGCAGCGCCAATTGCCAACGGGCAATTGGCGAAAGGTTCTGTCTCTGACGCAGTGACAAGCGAGAAGATCAATGCTGTGGTGGTAATGAACAGATCGACAGCTGCCTTTGCAACTACATCAAAAGGCGGGACTTTTGCGATAGCCGCAAAACCGGGAGATGTATTGGTTTTTTCGCATGTGGCGTATGAATCATTTCAACAGATCGTGTCGGTAGACAATATTGACAATATGCAATTGAAGCTGGTGCCTGTGTCTTACAAACTGCAACAGGTCATTATTTCCGGGCGAACAAAGTATCAGACGGACTCGGCCGAGCGACATGAGTTCTTTTCGCATGAGCTCAATAAGCAGGTTATACAACCGGTGAGATTTACGGGGCTTGGGTGTTCTGGTTGTATAAGCTGGCTGGCCGACAAAATAACCGGGAATAGTAAAAGGCCAAAGAAATTCAGGGCTGATTTTGTCGCTGACGATCGCCAGCTGTATATTGACTCCCGGTACAATGAAGATATAGTTAGGTTATTGACCGACATAAAAGACAAAGACAGCATTGCTGCGTTTATTATTAAGTACCCTATGCCGTACGATTTTGCCAGAGCAGCAACGGATCTTGAATTAAAAGCATGGATAAGAGAAAAATACAGGGAAGAACGGAGTCTGCATCGCAGATAATGCTGCGATCGGTTATTGGTGACCATCTGCTTTCCTTTTTTACCTTTATCATGTGATCGCGTTTCTCGTTTTTATTGTTTGTATTGCTGTTCAGGCGTTCTATGCAGGTTATATTGGCACCGGGCGTGCCAGTAGAATCTTGCCCAAGCCTGAACAGGCAAGGGAAAGAGCGTTCGTCACGGTATTGATCTGCGCCCGCAATGAGGTCGAAAATCTAAGAAAGAACCTTCCGGCTATTTTGAAACAGGACTATACCGACCCAACAGGAAGGAGGCTTTTTAATGTGTTGGTAGTTGATGACGGGTCCGACGATGATACTGCAACAGTTCTTGCAGAGCTGACCGGCAGATATGAGCATCTTGAAGTGGTTCGGATCATTGACAAGCAAAGCGTTGGCAAAAAGGCGGCATTGAAGGAAGGCGTTCGGAGGTCGGTGGGCAAATGGCTACTGTTGACCGATGCCGATTGTGTGCCGGCGAGTGAACAATGGTTGGCCCTGATGGTGCAGCCACTGTCAGCAGGGAAGGAGATCGTAGCCGGATATGGCGGATATTTCAAAGGGTATGGTCTGTTGAATGCATTTATCCGTTGGGAGACGTTACACACTTGGCTTCAATACAGTTCATATATTAAAATGGGGAGGCCGTACATGGCGGTGGGTCGTAACATGGCATGTGAAAGTGAATTGCTCAGCTGGGCGATGAATGAGCCACTTTGGGAGTCATTACCATCGGGAGATGACGACCTTTTTGTGCAAATAGCAGGAAACAAGGTCAACTGTGCTATAGTTTCAGATTGCAGGGCATTCACGTATTCGCCGGCAAAGGGAACGTTGAGGGAGTGGGTCGCGCAGAAGCAACGTCACCTTTCTACCGGAAAATACTATAAAGTGGGAACTAAAGTAGCGCTTGGCCTTTACGGAGTTTCTCATGCCGGCATGTGGGTGGCGTTTGTTTTATGTTTGTTCACGTTTGCCGCCCCGGCGGTGATTGTGCTGATGGTGAGCCGCTGTTTGTATGTATGGCTCAAGTGGTATTTGGGCGCGAGAAGGGTAAACGAAGCTGGATTGGTGTTTCTATTCCCTTTGTTCGATTTTGGATGGATGATGTATAACTTTGCCTTTCTTCCTTACATAACGCGGAAAAACAAAACAAGTTGGAAATAATACAAAAGTATTTTGGTGAGTTCACAGATACACAGATGCAACAATTCGGTATGCTGGAGGAGTTGTATAAAGAGTGGAATGACAAGATCAATGTGATCTCCAGAAAAGACATTGATTCACTGTATGAGAAGCATGTGTTGCATAGCCTTGCCATAGCTGCTATTTGCCCGTTTGATGACGGCGCCCGTATTGTTGATATAGGTACAGGTGGCGGTTTTCCCGGTATTCCATTAGCGATCTTTTTCCCTGAAGTAGAGTTTGTGCTTTCAGACAGTATCGGTAAAAAGATAAAGGTGGTGCAGGAGGTGGCCGATGCGATAGGTCTGAAGAACGTTACTGCAGTTCACTCGAGGGTAGAAGAGTTGAAGGGCAGGACCTTTGACTATGCGGTGTCGCGCGCAGTGGCTCCTTTGAATGATCTGTGGAGGTGGGTAAATAACAAAATAGAACGGGGGCAGAAAAGTGACGAGCTGCCTAGCGGTCTGATATGCCTAAAGGGCGGGGACTTGACACAAGAGATCAACGAGACTGGTCTGAAACGTATTGTGCAGGCATGGAAGGTGCACGACATATTTCAGGAGCCGTTTTTTGAAGAAAAATACGTGGTATATGTGCCAAAACTGTAACATCTTTGCTACTTTTGCGCCCTGAAAAACAAAGTAACTGATCTATATGGGTAGGATATTTGAAGTACGTAAATCCTCAATGTTCGCGCGCTACGACCGAATGGCGAAGCAATTCAGCCGCATTGGTAAGGAAGTGGCAATAGCGGTAAAGAAAGGCGGACCTGATCCGGATAACAACCCTATGCTGCGCCGTGTAATGCAGAACGCCAAGGGTGTGAACATGCCTAAGGACAGGATTGAGGCAGCCATCAAAAACGCACTTGGAAAAGATACCAGCAACTATGATGAGGTGCTGTACGAAGGATACGGTCCGCACGGCATTGCTATCCTCGTGGTCACAGCTACCGACAATACTACCCGTACGGTTGCCAACGTTCGTGCGCACTTTAATAAGGGTGGCGGTACATTGGGAAACAGCGGATCAGTTGGTTTTCTGTTCAAACACCTGGGTGTCTTCAAGCTGAAACCTGAAGGGTTGAATATGGATGATATGGAATTGGAACTGATAGATTTCGGCCTGGAGGAAGTAGGTGAGGATAGCGAGGGTAATGTAATTGTTCGTTGCGGCTTCACTGACTTTGGTAATATGCAGAAAGCCCTTGAAGAGAAAGGTATCACGCCTATTTCATCTGAACTCGAGTGGATCCCGCTGAACACGGTTGAGATCACTGAAGCGCAATCTGAAGACGTGTTCAAACTAATTGAGCGTTTGGAGCAGGATGATGACGTTCAGCACGTGTTCCATAATATGGCATAAAATATCTCATTTATAAATAGGCGCCGCATGAATGCATGCGGCGCCTATTTTATTTGTACAATTCCGTAACCGGATCTAGTAATAGTTGATACCTATCAGTTTTCGTGCACCCGCAATAGTAGCAAGGCTGCTTTCGCGGGCTTTTTCGGCACCTTGTTTCAGTATCTTGCTGATCATCTGCTCATCATTCTGAAGATCGGCAGCTTTTTCTCTTATCGGGCGAATAAAGGCAGCCATATCTTCTGCCAATTGTCTTTTCAGATCGCCAAACCTAATGGTGCAATTGTTGTAGGCATTAAGGAAGGACTCATAATTCTCTTTTGTAGAAGTGACCTGTAACAGGACGAAGAGATTTTTGATATAATCAGGCATTTCTGAGTTCGGCTCAGTTGGCCCTGAATCAGTCTTAGCCTTCATTATTTTTTTGCGGATCGTATCGTCATCGTCGCTGAGGTAAATGGTGGAGTTTACATTCTCACTCTTACTCATTTTGCCGTTTCCGTCCAGACTCATGATCTTCACTGTTTCATGGTTGGCGCGGTAAACCTGTGGCTCGGGGAAAAACTCGCTTCCGTAACGAGTATTGAACCTGTTGGCGAAATTTCGTGCCATCTCCAGGTGTTGTTCCTGGTCTTTACCAACCGGCACTTTTACAGCGCGGTGGATAAGTATGTCTGCAGCCATCAAAACAGGGTAGGTGAGCAGTCCTGCATTCACATTATCGGGTTGCATACGCACCTTGTCCTTAAAGGTTGGTACTTTTTCCAGTTCGCCTTTGTATGCCAGCATATTGAGCATGAGATACAATTCCGGTATTTCAGGCACGTCGCTTTGTGCATATAATGCTACCTTTTCGGGATCCAGACCGCTTGCCACGTTTTCTGCTACTACTCTGAAAACGTTCTTTTTCAGGTCTTTAGGGTCGGGGTGGGTGGTTAGGGAATGGTAGTCGGCAACAAAAAAGTAGCAATTGTAGGAATTCTGCATTTCTACATAATTCTGAATCGCTCCGAAGTAGTTACCCAAGTGCAGATATCCGGTGGACCGGATGCCGCTAACAACAATTTCTTTACTCATTTGGCAAAGATAATTTACTGTATGGACAGTTTTTGATGGCTTTTCGTTGTATTGCGAAAATGTTTTGCATATGCATTGTGGTTAATGTGTTCTGCATTTTTACGATTAAGTAAGGAATCCGTTAACTATGATTTTGCAATAAAAACTCATCAAAGACAGCGCACATTGTTTAGATTTAGCACTGAATTCTATTGCCACACCTAAAAAATATACTCAAATGAACTTTCTAGAGAATTTTATAATCATTGATGACGACCAGCTGAATAACAAACTCTGTAGAGTTATTCTGCAAAAAGCATACCCTGAGGCTACCATTAATGATTTTACCGACCCTTTGCAAGGTTTCGACTATATCGCAAAGACATATTCAAGTCCTGAGTCGGAAGCGCGTGCAATATTGCTTCTCGATATCATGATGCCGGTGATGGATGCTTGGGATTTTCTTGAGAAGTTCGATAAACTGGACGAGCATACAAAGAGCAAGATCAAGATATATATACTCTCATCTTCTATCAACAAGTCGGACATGATCCGAGCCCAAACAAATAAGTATGTAGAGTATTATCTGATTAAACCGCTCATCAAAGAATCGATCCGCCTTATAGTGCATGTGTTGCATAAGAGGCTGGGGATAGTTGAGTAATGTTTGTTGGAAACAGGTAGTTTCTAATATCATGTGGATAAGTGAAACTGCCTGCCCCACTGTTTGTAGTGCCGACAATATTAACCTGTTACCTTTATTGCACAACAAACATTGAATCATGTCTGGTATTTCAAAAAGTGCTGCTAAGGTATTGTTGGGAATAATGCTTGCAGGATGCTCCAATTCGGAGGCGGCAAAGAAGAAGAAAGTACCCGCGCCTGAGCCTGCGAAACAATCCGTTTCAGCTACTGTTGCTGCGCCATCTCCAGTACCGCCACCACCGCCGGTGTTGGATACCCAACGTTATAACAGACTGCTGATGCACATGGTGCATGACACTGCAAAATTTCATTGGCCGGTGAAGACCGAATACCCATCGCCGGGTGCGTTGCTTCCGTTCAATAGGATCATTGCCTATTATGGCAACTACTATTCGAACCGGATGGGGATTCTGGGTGAAATTGCTCCGGATGATATGCTGAAGAAACTGATGGGTGAGGTAAAGGCATGGCAGGCAGCGGACACCCTGGTGAAAACGATTCCCGCGTTGCATTATATTGTTGTGTCGGCACAGGGTAGTCCCGGCAAGGGCAATACCTACCGTTTGCGAATGCCATTCACTCAGATCGATAAAACACTGGAATTGGCCAAGAAAATCGACGGAATTGTCTTCCTTGATATTCAGGTAGGTCTCAGTACCCTGCAGCAGGAGATACCTCAGTTGGAACAGTATCTTGCTATGCCGAATGTTCATCTGGCGATAGATCCGGAATTCTCTATGAAGTCGGGCAAAAAGCCTGGTACTGTTATTGGTACGTTTGATGCTGAAGACATAAATTATGCAACCAAGTATCTTGCTGACCTTGTGAAGCAACACAACCTGCCTCCCAAAATACTTGTCGTGCACCGGTTCACTAAGGGAATGGTCACCAACTATAAGCAGATCAAGATAAGAAAGGAGGTACAGATAGTGATGGATATGGATGGCTGGGGATTCCCTGCAAAGAAGGTAAACTCATATAAACTGGCCGTGGTAAGCGAGCCTGTGCAGTTTACCGGTTTCAAGTTGTTTTATAAAAATGACATCAAGACGCCACCATGGAAGACCATCATGAAACCTGAGGATGTTTTGAAATTGTATCCGAAACCAATGTATATCCAATACCAATAAAAATTTTGAATTGAAAACCATATTTAAGCGTCTGCTACCCATAGCATTGTTGGGGTTCATGTCGTGTAACAACCGAATAAAATCGGATGCGATATTTTATAATGGCACGGTATATACTGTTGATAGTGCATTTACCACAGTCTCCGCTATTGTAGTGAAGGATGGAAAGATACTTGCAACTGGTAGTACCGAGCAGATGCTTGCGGAATATAATGCAGCGCAAAAGATCGACTTGCGAGGTCAGGCTGTATTCCCGGGCTTTATTGATGCCCATTCTCATTTTGTGGGCTATGGGCGTTCCCTTTATCAGGTAAACTTGTATGATTGCCAGACATGGGGTGAGGTGGTGGAGAAGGTAAAAGTTTTTGCTTCGGCAAATCCTGGAGAGCAGTGGATAAGAGGACGGGGATGGGATCAGAATAAATTTCCTGAAAAGAAATTTCCTACCAACAAGGAGTTGAGTGAATTGTTTCCCGACCGGCCGGTACTGTTGCAGCGGGTGGACGGTCATGCAGCGATAGCAAATGCAAAAGCTTTAGAGTTGGGAGGCGTTACGGTTACTTCAACCATAAATGGTGGAAAGATAGAAGTAGCGGGTGGGTTGCTAACCGGATTGCTGATAGACAATGCGGTTGATCTGGTAGGTAATGTGATTCCAAAGGCCGGCAAGGCTGACTATGGTAAATGGCTCAAGAAGGCGCAGGAGAATTGTTTTGCCCAGGGGCTCACTACAGTGTCGGATTGCGGGCTCGCCTATTACGATGTTAAGGTAGTTGACTCATTGCAGCGGGAAGGTATACTGGATATGAGATTGTATGTGATGCTTAGCGATGATGGTTCCACATATGTCGACTACATGAAGGAGCGGGATAGGGTTTTGGCATCAGGAGATTCTGAACTGAAGCAGTGTTACATTGGTAAGGGGCCGTACAAGACCAGGAGTATGTTTGTGAAAGGGGTGAAAGCCTATGCTGACGGGGCGCTGGGAAGCCGGGGGGCTTGCCTGAAAAAAGAATACTCAGACCAGCATGGGTGGGTAGGTTTTTTATTGAGCACACCGCAGCATTTTGATTCATTGGCTGCCATGTTGATTAATACAGACTTGCAACTGTGTACGCATGCCATTGGCGATAGCGGTAATCATGTAGTGCTGGGGATCTATGGGAAGTACCTCATGGGCAAGAACGATAAAAGGTGGCGAATTGAACATGCCCAGGTGTTGGATGGTGTCGATTTCGGGGCGTTCGGGATGCATTCAATTGTGCCCTCAGTGCAGCCAACGCATGCCACCATCGATATGCATTGGGCCGGTGAAAGGCTGGGGGCAGAGCGGCTGAAAGGTGCCTATGCTTACAAGCAGTTGCTGAATGAGAACGGATGGTTGCCCCTGGGAACTGATTTTCCGGTGGAGGATATTTCTCCGATCAAGACATTCTATGCTGCAGTGGCACGAAAGGATATCAAAGGGTTTCCTGAAGGTGGGTTTCAGAAAGAAAATGCGCTGACCCGAGAGCAGGCATTGCGGGGTATAACTATTTGGGCGGCGAAAGCCTGTTTTCTTGAAAATGAGATCGGTAGCCTGGAAGTAGGTAAGAATGCTGATTTTGTGATATTGGATAAGGATTTGATGAAGGCTGATGAAGGGGAGTTGTTGCAAGTGAAGGTGACTAAATCTTATTTGAATGGGAAGAACATGAAATAACAGTCCGGACATCACGACTTAGAAATGGATGATAGCAAGCAAATTGACAGGTACAGAGAACTAGATGCGCTGCGAGGAATTGCTGCTATCATGGTAGTCCTTTTTCATTATTCTATATTGCAGGTGGGCACAACCGGTGTTGATCTGTTCTTTATTATCAGCGGATTCGTGATATTGATGAGTGTCTCAAAGGTGAATAGTGGTATAGAATTCGTTATAAACAGGATAAGCAGGCTGTATCCCACTTACTGGTTCTGCGTAACATTTACGTTTATCTGTAAACTATTTTACTTCAGTGGATCCGATACAAGTGCAATAAACACTAAATTATTTATTCAATATCTGGCAAACCTATCGATGTTTCAATTG
>JACSRV010000072.1 GCA_014879545.1 Chitinophagaceae bacterium
CGTCGGCAGCGTCAGATGTGTATAAGAGACAGGGATATTATTGCCCTTGAAAATACATCAAACATATCGATACTAGAGCAATTGTCGAATATAAATTGGCTTTTTGTCATTGGGCAAATTATAGTTGTTGCGGCTGTGTATGCACTTGGCAGAAAGATAGCTGATAGCAAGAATGTAAATGGCATTCCCGCACATTATTTGGGGGAATTTCACAAAATGCTTGCAGAAAACAATGAGGAGCGTAAAAAGAAATTACCAGAGGAATTGTCACCTGTATTTGCTTCACTTGCAAAGAATGATGGTGACTTAAATTCAAAAATAGCAAGTGTAGCAAAGGAACAGCAACAATTGGCTGCCGACTTTAATTCGTTTGCCTTTTATAATCAAGCATTATTGGCAATAGCGAGCGCTGATTATTCTGGCGCATATTTTTGTCTAGTTCATTCCATAAAAGGTTCTTTGGAATCAAGAAACTTACAGAATATACCGAGGGTCTTTAAGAGTATCAAAGAACAGGTATTGCCATTTCTGTGCAAATCTGACATTGAGAAGGTAAGAAAAGAAAAAAATTTAGACATTGAAGAAGCCTTTAAGCATGTTGCGCAAATTGATCAGGATAAGGTATTTGCCCTTTCTATTCAGGAATTAAGGCAAGAAATTTTTCAACTTCCTGACTCAAGATATGCCGCAAATGCCAACGACCTCCATTTAGATACTACCTTTATTGAAGTTCAGACTAGCCGAGGAAGGACCAAGGTGAGATTGGGAGAAGTAAGGCAACTTTTTACTCAAGATGTTTCGAAGGATACCAGAAATTGATAAGAAATTTGTTCTTCGTTGTTCAAAATGTTCCGATGGGCATCCGGAACTGATAATAAAACCCCATCTGTGAACGTCTTCATGTTGATATTGTCCGATGGCAGTTCTTTGCTCCATCAATTTTCTATCATACCCCCAAAAACGCACTATCATAAAACTTTCTTTTGCCTGTTTTCCTGCGCGGGTGTAACTTGAATTGGAGATGAAGAAAATGGGTGTCCAGATGTTTACATTGCAAAATAACTGCGCTTCTTAGGTGAGAAGAAGTGCTATCCCGAAAGCGTTCGGGATGCGCAGTTTTGGGAAGCGAATTGCACACCTGCTTCCCACCTTTTTATTGATAATCAATGAAGTAAGTAAATCGCGCGCAAAAGAAAAAAAATGCGCAGTTGGCAGGGCGGTGGCAGCACTGCGCAGATAGCTGTTACCTGCCTGTGGTTTAAAAATCGTAGGTTTACAGCATGAAACCGAGGCAGCCGTCATTACCCTTGCTGGCAGGTCGCAAACCTGTAATGGAAGCACTGCAGCAGGGTGTGGCCATAGAAAAGATATTTCTGCTCCGCTCTGCTACAGGGCCCGAGATCAACGCCATAAAAAAACTGGCCCGCGATGCCAATATACCCGTGAGCCAGGTGCCTGTAGAAAAGCTGGACGGGCTTACCCGCATTCAGCACCAGGGCGTGGTGGCATGGGGTTCGTTGCTGCATTATGTGGACCTGCAGGCGGGTATCTCGCATGTGGTAGAGTCGGGTAAGACGCCCCTTTTCCTGCTGCTGGATGGTGTGACCGATGTGCGCAACGTGGGAGCCATAGCCCGCAGCGCATTGTGCTGCGGTGCCCAGGCGCTGATACTGCCAACATCGCATGCGGCTTCGCTTACCGAGGAGGCCATTAAAACATCCGCCGGCGCGCTGCGCAAAATATTGTTGTGCCGCACCCCGTCGGTGCCGCAGGCCATAGACATACTGAAGCTGAACGGCATACAGATATTGGGCACACAGATGAAGGGTAGTGTGCCGGTATATGAGTCGGACATGACCATACCCACCGCCGTGGTGATGGGTGCCGAGGATACCGGCATCAGCAAAGATGTGCTGAAACGTGCCGACCAACTGATACGCATACCCATGTCAGCCGAGTTCGACTCGCTGAATGTATCGGTAGCGGCAGGTATGGTGCTGTATGAAGCACAACGCCAGCGCCTGCTGAGTGTGTAATTACATGAACAGGTACATCAGCCGGATGCAGTACACATTATTGAACTGCTCGCCCCGCGAATAGTACTGAGGTGTGTTGTTGCGGATGGATATGACCGAATACTGGAACCTCAGGTTGAGGAACAGCCCCTTCCAGCAATGCAGATTGCCGGAGAGTACAAAGTTGTAGTCGCTTTTCTTGAACGGGAAGTCGTTCAGGTTCACGCCGGATGTCGGCACAACGGTGATGAACTCCTTGCTGGTACCCAGGCGGCTATATGAGAAACCTGCCCCGAAGTGGCTCTTGCGCTTATCAAAGTAGTTGAGCAGGATAGGTACCTCGGCATAGTTCAGCGTTATGCCGTAGTCGGTGATAAAGGTGCCGCTGTTCACGGTAAAGTAGCCCTTAGACCTGGCGCCCTTCTGGGCATAGAGTACCTCCATGCTGGCAGCAACGTGCTCGTCGAGTTTGGTGTACACAATGCCGCCCACATTGAGGCCGGTCTTGTTGTAACCTGCAAAGTTGTCGCCATCTACCTGGGTGAAGTTGCCACCGGCAATGAGGCCACCGTAGAACGTGCGCTCATCTTCATAGTAACTCTGTGCAGTTGCAGTGTTGCCTGCGGCCCCGAGGACCACAACGGCTGCTAGAAGTATGTAGGCGAGTTTGCGCATAACATGTCAAATATAGGTGGTTTTGGCATCAGGCAGCTACCCGAACAGGTACATGAGGCGCACGGTCCACAGGTTGCTGAACTGGCGTTGTGCCCGCGATACTTCTTCGGGCGACACCGTGCGCACCGGCGACAGCGCATACTGGAACCGTATGTTGAAGAACAACCCCTTCCATACGTGCAGCTGCGCACCGGCCACAATGTCGAAGCTCTGTTTCTTAAACGGGTATTGGTCGAAGTTGATTGTGGTGGCAGGAGTGGTCTGCATGGTTTCGGTGCTGTTCAGCAGTCGGTTCACCGCCACACCCAGGCCAAAGTGGCTTTTGCGCTGGTCGAAGTAGTTGATCATCATGGGGATCTCTACATAGTTCAGCTTGATGCCATAGTTGTCGATAATGGTCATGGAGTCGGCAGGCGAGTAGCGGTAGGTGTTGCTTCGTGCACCCTTCTGGCTATAAAGCGCCTCGAAACTGAAGGCCACATGGCGGTATATGCGCAGATAGCCGATGCCGCCAAAATTGGCCCCTATGCGGTGGTAGCCCGCATAATTGTCGCCGTCTATCTGGGAGAAATTGACCCCGCCTATGAGCCCCACCGATATGAGGCGCGGTTTTTCGAGGTACAGCCCGTCCTCAGGATTGTCATCGACCTGGGCGCGGACGAGGGAGCTGAATAACACAAATAGAATATTGATGACAAAAAATGCCGCGAATTTTCTACTTTTATTCATTGAAACAGCCGAGCTAATGAGCTTCAAATATACACCAAACACGCTAAAAAAACTGGAGGAGCTATTCGAGGAAGCCCGCTATATCATACGTTATGAGAAGGGCAACTTCAACAGTGGATATTGTATTCTGGAGGAACGCCGTGTGGTGGTCATCAACAAGTTCTTCAATGTGGAGGGGCGCATCAATGCCCTGGTGGAGATACTGCAGGGGATAACGGTGAAAGAAGAGGAACTGAGCACGGAAATGCTGAAGTGGTACAAGCAACTGAAGTCTGATACCGACTTTAAAGAAGGAACCCCTGTACAAACCCAAATGGATATCTGAGTATGAAAGTGACCTTTTTGGGTACAGGAACTTCGCAGGGGGTGCCGTTCATCGGTTGTCCGTGTCCGGTATGCACCTCATCCGATCCGCGCGACAGCCGCCTGCGTTGTTCGGTTTGGATAGATACCGGCACCACCAGTATAGTGATAGACAGTGGTCCCGATTTTCGGTACCAGATGATAAGGGCAGGGGTGCGCAAGCTGGACGCGATAGTCTATACACATGGTCATAAAGATCATATAGCTGGCCTGGACGACATACGTCCCTACAACTTTTTCACTGGCAAGCCGGTCAGCATTTATGCCACCACCGAAACCCAGGAGACCATCAAAAGGGAGTTCAGTTACATCTTTACCAATCCCACTTATCCGGGTATCCCGCAGATTAATGTTCATACTATAAACCATTACCAGTCATTCTTTATCAATGAGTTAGAGATCATACCGATTAAATTGCTTCATTTGAAGATGGAGGTGCTTGGTTTCCGTATCGGCGACTTTACCTACATAACCGATGCCAATTACATTGCCCCCGAGGAGCTGGATAAGGTAACTGGTAGTAAAACATTGGTTTTGAATGCATTACGGAACGAACCTCATGTGTCGCATTTCACGTTGGCACAGGCTATAGAGGTCGGGGCATCAACCGGTGTGCCCGATGTTTGCTTTACGCATATCAGTCACCAGTTGGGCAATCATAGCATAGTTGAGGCTGCACTTCCCGCCGGTATGCGCCTTGCTTATGACGGTATGACGATTGAATTTTGAGATCTAAATAATTGATTTGTATTTTTTTTGTGAAGCTTAATTTATTTTGTTGTTTCGTTTAGTAGCCGACCTGTATGGCAATAAAAAAGGTGGCAACCATTGTTACCACCTTTCTGAATATCAATCGAGATACATTACGCTTTTTCGCCAACTTCTACACCCAGTTCTTCGGCAAGGTCTTTTTCTACACGTAGGTTGTTGATAATGAATAGCTGACGGTCGGGTGTGTTTTTGCCCATGTAGTATTCCAGCAGTTTCTGTATCTGCGCATCCTGGCTGAGCAGAACAGGGTCCTTACGGATGTCGTCGCCGATGAACTGCGCGAACTCCTCGGGGCTGATCTCACCCAATCCTTTGAATCGGGTGATCTCGGCGCGGCTGCCAATCTCGTGAATGGCACGCTGGCGTTCCTCGTCAGAATAGCAGTAGATCGTCTTCTGCTTGTTACGCACACGGAATAGTGGTGTTTGTAATATGTAGATATGGTTTCCGCGAACGAGGTCGGGGAAGAACTGCAGGAAGAAGGTCATTATTAGGAGGCGGATGTGCATACCATCCACATCGGCATCGGTAGCTATAACGATGTTGTTGTAGCGCAGGCCTTCCATACCTTCCTCAATATTGAGGGCATGTTGCAGCAGGTTGAACTCTTCGTTCTCATACACCACCTTTTTGGTAAGGCCATAGCAGTTGAGTGGTTTACCCCTCAGGCTGAATACTGCCTGGGTCTCCACACTGCGACTTTTGGTGATGCTTCCGCTGGCACTGTCGCCCTCGGTAATGAATATGGTCGACTCCAGTTGTTTCTGGTGGTATTCGTCGCGGTTCTTGGTTGGCGGTTCGTCGTTAAGGTGAATACGGCAATCGCGGAGTTTCTTATTGTGTAGGTTCGCCTTCTTAGCGCGTTCGTTGGCCAATTTGCGGATACCGGACAGTTCTTTGCGTTCGCGCTCGCTCTGTTCAATGCGCTTTTTAAGGGCATCGGCAACCGCGGGGTTCTTGTGCAGGAAGTTGTCCAGGTCTTTGCCAAGGAAGTCAGCCACAAAGGCTTTCATGCTCGGGCCGCCCTCATAAACGTATTGAGAACCGAGTTTGGTCTTTGTCTGCGACTCGAACACAGGCTCCTGCACGCGCACCGATATGGCGGCACAAATGCTCTGACGGATATCTGCGGCGTCGTAGTCTTTCTTAAAGAATTCGCGGATGGTCTTCACGAAACCCTCGCGGAAAGCAGCCTGGTGGGTGCCGCCCTGGGTGGTATGTTGACCGTTCACGAATGAGTAGATGTCCTCTCCATAATCGCCATTGTGGGTGATGGCCACCTCAATATCTTCTCCTTTCAGGTGGATAATAGGGTAGCGCAGCGACTCTGCATTGGTCTTGCGGGTAAGGAGATCGAGCAGGCCATTCTTTGAAACGTAGTTGCGGCCGTTGAAATGGAACAGCAGGCCGGCATTGAGGAAGCAGTAGTTCCAAACCTGATTTTCAAGGTATTCGTGCAGGAAGTGGTAGTGCTTGAATACGGTTTCATCGGGTCGGAAGACGACTAATGTTCCGTTGTTCTCGGTTGTATCGGTCTCTTTGTGCTCTTTGGTCAGCACCCCGCGCTCAAACTCAGCAGACTTGGTGCGGCCATCGCGGAAGGAGGATACTTTGAAGTACTTGCTGAGTGCGTTCACGGCCTTGGTACCCACACCGTTCAGTCCCACCGACTTCTGGAAAGCCTTGCTGTCGTATTTGGCGCCGGTGTTGATCTTGCTCACTACATCCACGACCTTGCCCAACGGAATACCACGTCCATAGTCGCGCACGGTCACCTGTCCGTCAGCAACGGTTAGTTCCACCCGCTTGCCCTGGCCCATAGCAAATTCATCAATACAGTTATCTACCACCTCTTTCACGAGCACATAGATACCATCGTCCACACTGGAGCCGTCGCCCAGTTTACCGATATACATACCGGGGCGCAAACGAATGTGTTCGCGCCAGTCGAGCGACTTAATACTGTCTTCGTTGTATTGATTCTGCAGTTCAGCCATTTCTAATGTCGGGGTTTGGGAATTAACAATCCGGCAATGGTGCAAAAATCAGAAAAATGCTACCAAAGCCCAAGCGGGTGCTGAAAATGTGGATAAGTAACGGAAAGCGGCAAATTACCAGCCACTAGCCAGCACATCGGCAATGTGCAGTGTGCGCAGGGGCAGGTGGTTGTTATCGATGTAACCCTGTATGTGCATCATACAAGATACATCGGTGGTAATGATGAATTTAGCTCCCGTTTCCATGGCGCTCTTTGTCTTTACCTGCGCCATGCCCAGAGAAATAGGTTCATATTTTACGGCAAAAGTTCCGCCAAAGCCACAGCAGGTCTCACATTCCGCCATTTCTACGAGTTCCAGGCCGTCCACATTGGCCAGCAGTCGGCGGGGACCCTCTTTGATGCCGCATTCGCGCAGGGCACCGCAGGCGTCGTGATACGTTGCCTTACCATTGAGTACTGCGCCAACTTTGTCGGTTTTGAGCACTTTGGTGATGAATTCTGTGAATTCGTATGTGTTGCCCTGCACCTGGTTGCACAGGTTATGATCGCTACTGTTCTCGAAAAGTTTGTCGTAACAGTTACGGATGTACCCTGTGCAGGAGCCACTGGGACTGACTATATAAGTGTTTTCTTTAAAGTCGTTAAGGAATTTGGTAGCAACCGACCGTGCCTCCTCGCGATAGCCGGCATTAAAAGCGGGCTGTCCGCAACAGGTCTGTTTTGTGTTGTAGGTAACCTGACAGCCCAGTTTTTCCAGCACTTTTACCATGTTCATGCCGGTGTCAGG
This sequence comes from Chitinophagaceae bacterium, assembly GCA_014879545.1. Taxonomy (GTDB): domain Bacteria; phylum Bacteroidota; class Bacteroidia; order Chitinophagales; family Chitinophagaceae; genus Nemorincola. The sequence goes on from JACSRV010000072.1 coordinate 7,340, forward strand.
GTATAGTTGGTCCACGAAACACGGTATAAATAATTGTACTTTCATTGTTGTGTGAAGTAAGAAGAAACGACCTTAAAAAGGGTGGTTTTGTGCAGCTAAGGTACAAAGTATCGCCCGCAAAATAAATTTGACGTCGAGGGCATATTCAAAATAGCTATTTTCCATTATTTCCATTAAATTTGCACCTTCTTAAAAATCAGGTTAATGGCTGTTTTAGTAAATAAGAACTCAAAAGTAATAGTACAGGGCTTTACCGGTACAGAAGGTACTTTCCATGCCGGACAGATGATCGAGTACGGAACCAACGTGGTTGGCGGCGTTACTCCGGGCAAGGGTGGCAGCACTCACCTGGACAGGCCGGTGTTCAATACAGTGAAAGACGCTGTAGATCAGGCAGGAGCAGACGTGTCTATCATTTTCGTGCCACCGGCATTTGCAGCTGACGCTATAATGGAAGCTGCTGATGCAGGTATCAAGGTGATCATTTGTATCACTGAAGGTATTCCTGTTCAGGACATGGTAAAAGCACGTGAGTATATAAAAGGCCGTGGTTGCAGGCTCATCGGACCAAACTGTCCTGGTGTGATAACGGCAGGTGAAGCGAAAGTGGGTATCATGCCTGGTTTCGTGTTCAAGCCGGGCCGTATCGGTATCGTTTCCAAGTCGGGTACGCTTACCTATGAAGCGGCTGACCAGGCTGTGAAAGCAGGTATGGGTATCTCTACGGCTATCGGTATCGGCGGTGACCCGATCATCGGAACTACTACCCGCGAGGCTGTAGAGCTGTTGATGAACGATCCTGAAACAGACGGTATCATCATGATAGGTGAAATAGGTGGTAACATGGAAGCTGAAGCAGCCCATTGGGTGAAGGAGAACATGCGCAAGCCGGTTGTTGGTTTCATTGCCGGTCAGACAGCGCCTCCGGGTCGTCGTATGGGTCACGCAGGTGCTATCATCGGTGGTGCTGATGACACGGCTGCCGCTAAAATGAAGATCATGCGCGAGTGTGGTATCCACGTTGTCGACAGCCCTGCAAACATCGGCGTTACGATGGCTGCAGCAATTAAAAAATAAGAGTTTACAACATCTTTATACAAGCAATTCCCCTGACAACATCAGGGGAATTGCTTTTTTATGTAATAAATTGCAATAGATAGCTATTATATTATGGTCTGCGTAATGCTTTCTGTTAGTTCCGAAAAAAGAGATTAACAATGCTTTGGCAGATTTTGGTGCGTGGATTGAATAGGGTTATCTTGTAGCTGTAAATTGCAGCGTTAAAAACAACACGATATGAACAGACACTTCAATAGGTTATTTGTAGCAGCCTTTGCGGCGGTGCTGATAATAGCCGGAACAACGAAAAAGTCAACAGCGCAAGACATTACTGTGTCTTACCAGATGTTCTACGATAATCTGGCACCTTACGGACAATGGATATATGATCCTGACTACGGAAATGTGTGGGTGCCAAACGAAGGTGGAGATTTCCGACCTTATGGTAGCCGTGGTTATTGGGTGATGACAGACTATGGTAACACATGGGTATCGGACGATCCGTGGGGATGGGCTGTTTACCACTACGGGCGCTGGACATTCAACCCTTATTATGGTTGGGTGTGGGTTCCCGGCTATGAGTGGGCTCCTGCATGGGTGACCTGGCGTTTTGGTGGCGGCTACTGCGGATGGGCACCTCTGGGTCCCGGTGTGCAGGTGGGTATGAGTTATTATGCGCCGGACAGCTGGTGGATATTCATGGGGCCGTCTTATATGTATCAGCCCAACTGTATCCGTTATTGGTGGGGGCCACAGTATAATGTGAATTACATCCACCGTACTACCATCATCAATAACTACTACATGGATAACAATACCCGTGTACGTTATAACTACGGTCCTCGTGCCGAAGTGATACAACAAGTTACAGGCAGACCGGTGCAGGTATATCGTGTTTCTCAGATGAACCGTCCGGGAGCACCGGGTGTGGGCCGCAATACAGTAAGCATCTATCGCCCGAACGTGGACAGGGTTACCGTTAACGACAGTCGTCCGCGCCAGGTAATGCAGGCACCTCGTCCGGTGGGCCGCGGACAGAGCGCAGCTGAATACGGTAGCGACAGGCAACCCGAGTTCAGGCAGCAGATCACCAGGCAGCAGCCTGACAGCCGTGGCGGCGTGCGTCAGGGCGGTGAGCCGGGTCGCATAGATAACCGTCAGGACGGACGGGGGCAGGTTGATCAGAACAACAGATTCAACGATCGTACGCCTCAGAACGACAATCGTCCTCAGCCAGGTCGATTTGACGACAGGAACGATCAGCCGGGAGGAAGGTTTAATGACCGTACTCCGCAGAATGACAACCGCCCTCAACCGGGAAGGTTTGATAACAGGAATGATCAGCCGGGCGGCAGGGTTAATGACCGCGCCCCACAGAACGACAACCGCCCTCAGCCGGGCCGGTTCGATAATGCACCGCAGCCAAATCGCAATGAAACGAGACCGGAACCAAGCAGGTTTGACAACAGCAGGCAGAACTATCAGCCACAGGCAAATCCTCAGACTCCGCCTCAACCGCAGCGCGATATGAATCAGGACAGGGGCAACAGTTTTGAAGATCGCCGTGATGACAGGCGCAGTATGCAGCCATCGAGGTATGATAACCGTATGGATAACCGCCCGCAGTATCAGCCTCAGCAACCTCAAAGGCAGGAGACGTTTAGGCCGTCAAATCCACAGCCGCAAAATCAACCGCAACCCGGTGGTTTGCGTCAACACAACGACAACAACAGACAACCTTCAAGAAGGTAGGATAAAGTGAAAATTAAGTTGACCAAATGCCCCTTGCAAGGGGCA
>JACSRV010000152.1 GCA_014879545.1 Chitinophagaceae bacterium
AGATGTGTATAAGAGACAGATTTTACTGATAGGCACTTTGTAAACCCGGTCGTTATAAGCTTCAGTAAAAAGGACTACTGAAAAAAACAATACAATTGTTGGTTTATGTTTTGTGTTTTCTTTAACTTTGAAACTTTATAATCCATTTATGCAAATGAAAAAAAATTATCTGTACCTGGCGTTGGCTATGTCGCTGAGTGGTACTGCTGCGTTCGCCCAGGCGCCTTGCGCTTCGGACGAGATGCATAAGCACTACAAACAGCAGTTCCCCGAGATAAGTATGTATGAAAAGCAAATGAATGAGAGCATCGCTTCTTTTATTGCTTCGCAGGGTTTGAAAGGAAAAGTTGCATCGAAAACAACCGCAACTCGTTCCGATACTGATTATTATGACATTCCTGTAGTCGTGCACGTTGTGCATAACTACGGTACAGAATTCGTGAAAGACAGCAACATCCACGTGATGATCAAGCAGTTGAACGATTTTTACAACGCCAAGAACAACCTGACCGGCATTATCACTCCGTTTAAAAAGTACATTGGTAATGCGAAAATCCGTTTCCACCTCGCATCTAAAGATCCGTCAGGTAATCCTTCTACCGGCATCACAAGGCGTTACTCATACCTTACAGTGGGTGGTGATGATCAGGCAAAAGTGGATCAATGGCCTCCGCGCAACTACTACAATATTTGGTTAGAGAACGTTATCGGTCGTAGTATCGGTACAGGTATCGTATTGGCATACGCTACTTTCCCGTCTTCTGGTGAGTCATTCCCTTACTCTGATGGTGTTATCACAAGGGCTGACCGTATAATGGACGGGAATACAATCCCTCACGAAACTGGTCACTACTTCAGCTTGTATCACCCGTGGAATAGCGGATCAGGTGTAGGTGAGGCTTGCGGTGACGATGAAGTTGATGACACCCCACCAACAAAGGGTCACTTTAGCGTTTGTGGTTCAGGACAGTTGTATGATACCGCCTGTGCCAACAACTACTACAAGTTGTACACGAGCGCTTCAGGTATGATGGACTCCTTGGTGAACTACCCAGATACTACAAACACGCAAAATATAATGGACTATTCCGATTGTCCTACAAACATGGTGTCTATCGGACAGGTTTGGCGTATGCGTGCTGCGCTTAACAGCAATATTGGTGGTAGGAACAACCTTTGGGATAGTACTAACCTGGCTGCTACGGGTGTTCTTTCCGGCCCTGTTGACATGACTCCTGTTCCTGAATTCGTGTCAAGGCAGAATGTGGGTGCAAACGGTACTCAGGCTTACTTCACGTTCCCGGGAACTCCTTTGTTCTTTACCAACAAGAGCTGGAGGGATACAGTAACTAGCTGTACCTGGACATTCTCTAACGATGCATCTAAGCCAACAGTTACATCAACAACATATACAGCACTCAACAGTCCGTTCGATGTGTCATTCAACACTCCGGGTTGGGTTAATGTAAAAATGGAAGTAACCGGCAACAATTCAGGTACTGCTACTAAAGAATTCAATAAATCGATTTTCGTGGCAGACGCAACCGGCGTTGGTGCAGGATATATTCAGGAGTTCAACGAAGGCGGAGACCGTGATAAATGGCCGATGTTCAACTACTACAACAACAATTTCAAGTGGCAGTTGGCTAAATACGGTGTTTATGACAACAACTGTGTGATGTATCAGGGTTATGATACTCGTACAGGTTCTGAATTGTTTACCAACACTCCGAGGGGCGACTTTGATGACATGTTCTCTGTTCCGTTCGACATCAGTGGTTTCGGAAGTGGTCCTTGTTACCTCAACTTCTCTTACTCAGGCGCATCGCGCACTGCAAGTGCTGCTGATATCACCGATACACTCCTCATCGAGTATTCAGTAGATAAAAAGCACACATGGTCTACACTTACTGCGCTTGGTAAGAGCACCCTCATTAACAAGGGTACGATCTCTACTCCTTACTATCCTACAAGTGTACTCGATTGGGCTCCTGCTGCTGTAAACATTCCTGCTGCTGCACGCACACCTTACACAGTGTTCCGTTTCCGCTACAAACCTGGAACTTTCAAGGCCACTATGGCTTCTACGATTAGTACAGGCAACAACTTCTTCCTCGATCGTATACAGGTTACTCCATGGGCTGCAGACGTAGCAACCGTTAACATGGGTAACATTGATATGAAAGTTGTTCCAAACCCAACACATGGCGATGCTTATGTGGTGGTGAAGGACATGAACAATAGCAAGGTTGAAGTAGCGGTAACTGACATCACAGGTAAAACTGTGTTCACAACTACCGAAAACATCAGTGGCAATACTTCAAGGATCGTGATTCCTCAGCAGTCTATTTCTGTGAAAGGAATCTACCTCGTAACTGTTGTTACAGGCAATCAGGTAAACACTCAGAAACTGGTTGTTTATTAATCAATAAAATCATAGCCGATTTTATACGGAGCCATCGCGAAAGCGATGGCTCTTTTTTTCGGTCTAGTTCATTTTTTAGAAACAATTTGCAATGAGTTTCATCCTCTGTTAAAGCGGTCTTATAACAGAACGTTTTAACGTAGCTTTAACCCTGTTTTTCCCCACTACTACTGCATTCCGAGTATTTTTGTAGCCACCTCAAATGAAACGCATTATACTTAATATGTGGCGTTATTGCATTGTGTTGCTTCTTGTAGCAGGAGGATGCACTGGTACATATGCTCAGAATGTTGTTTTCACTGCAGTCGCGGGTGCCAATAAGGTTGGCCTTCGCGATCAGGTTCAGGTACAGTACACCATTCGCGATGCACAGAACCTCCAGTCCATCACCAACCCTTCCGACGCCGATTTTATAATTGTTGGTGGCCCGTATCAGTCACAAAGTTCCAGCACACAGATCGTAAATGGCAAGTACACCACGTCGTCAAGTGTCTCGCTTACGTATGTTCTACAGCCTCGGCGGGAGGGGACATTCACGATTCCCCCGGTAACTGCCCGCGATGCTGATGGTCACGCTTATCAGTCTAATGCACTCACCATCCAGGTAGTTCCTGGTTCAGTAGTGCAACAACAACAACGTCGCCAGCGTGCAGGAGATCCATTCTCTGATCCTGACGATGATGTGATGGCTTTGATGCGGCAGATGCAGCAAATGCAGCAGCAGATGATGCAGCCTTTCCGTCACGCACAACCACAGCAGCCACAGCAACAGCCGCAACAGGGACAGGCTCAGGCGGATCCACCCGTTAACGATGCCGAGATCAAAAAAGACCTCTTCATCCGTGTCACTGCCGATAAAAGCAAAGTACGCCTCGGCGAACAGGTGACTATCAGTTACAAACTATATTCTCGCATACCTATGCAGATGGCTATCTCAAAATTGCCGTCTTTAAATGGTTTCTGGACGCAGGATTTTGATATTCCGAAGCAAACGAAACCTACCGAGGAGGTTCTTGATGGCAAAAAGTATCAGGTTTTCCTGCTCAAGAAGTCAGCATTGTTTCCGCAGCAGACAGGTACCCTGGAGCTGGATCCTGCCGAGGCAAAGGGTGTCGCCCGCATTGTTCAGCAGGTACGTAGGCGTGTCTCCGATATGTTCGACCCGTTTGGTGCAGGTACGCTTATGATGAACGATCCGTTCTTCAATAATTCCTACTACAATACAATGGCTTATCGCGATGTGCAGGTACATCTGAAAAGTACCCCCGTCAAGATTACCGTCACACCACTTCCTGAGAAGAATAAACCCGATAATTTCAGCGGAGGAGTGGGTAAGTTCTCTGTTGCTGCCAAGATCGATAAAAAGGAGTTGACCACTGATGAGGTGGCTACGCTTACTTTGAACATCAATGGAAGTGGTAACCTTAAACTGATTCAGGCTCCGAATTTGTCTCTTCCGAACGGCCTCACAACTTACGATCCCGTTATCATCGACACAGTTACAGGTAGGAGCACAACTATCAGTGGTTCCAAGATCGTTACGTATGTGATAAGCCCCATGTCTCCCGGCGACTATGATATTCCTCCTGTCGATTTCACCTACTACAATCCCGAGACTAACTCATACGTAACTGAGCATACCGAGCCCATCAAACTCCACGTAACACCGGGTAAGAAAGTTGCAGGTCAGCAGACAGGCAACAATGTGACCTACAAAGATATTCACGACATTGTGAAGCAGCCACCTTCCGCATTGGCTATGCGTTCTGCGCCGCTGCTGTTCCGTCCCGTTTACTGGATATTATTTGCTTTGCCTCTGTTGGCCTATTTGCTGTTTGCTTTTTACAAACGCAAGGAAGACGAACTCTCTCGCGACACAGTGCAACTGCGCAAAAAGCGGGCAAACAAGATCGCATTGCAAAGGCTCACAACCGCACGCAAGTTGTTGCAGCAGCAGAACAAGAAGCCATTCTACGAAGAGGTGTCAAAAGCAATTTGGCTGTATCTCTCCGATAAGTTGGTAATTCCGCTGTCGTCGCTTTCTAAAGAAAGTGCTGTTGAAGCGCTTGTTGATCGTAAAGTACCTGCAGACGTGTTACGCAAATTGGAGGATGTCATTTCCGAGTGCGAAACATCGCTATATGCAAGCGGAGGCAACAGGCAGATGTCCGATACATACGATGATGCGGTAAAAGTGATCAGTAACCTTGAAGATATCTTTAAAGCATGAAACGGAATGTGATCATAGTGATGTTGTCTCTTTGCGTGCCGTTTTTCGCAATCGCCGGCGACCATAAAGCCGACTGGAAAAAGGGTACAGATTTTTACCTGCAGAAACAATTCGATAGTGCTGCCTTCTACTTTGAAAAGGTGACAGCGACTAAGCCTGCAAACGCTGAGATATACTACAACCTGGGCAATGCATACTACCGCCTGAATAAGATAGCATTAGCGGCTGTCAATTACGAACGTGCATTACACCTTGATCCCGGCTACAAAGAAGCTCAGGAGAATCTTACCATTACTCAGGCCCGCATCAGCCATCATGTAGCTGTTGTAGAAGACATCTTCTTCGTTGCATGGTGGAAGGATATCACCGCCAATGGCAAGGCGTCATCATGGTCAATTGCGGCGCTCATCACCTTTACACTTGTGATTGTCCTCTCAGGTTTGCGTCGATACACCGCAGCCGGACAACGGATGCCGGTTCAGCTCCCTTGGATCGTAGGCTCGGTTTGTGTCATTTTCCTCTTATTCGGCACAGTTGCCGCTTTTCGTGAAGCTGCACCTGCCGGTGCGGTCGTCTCCGAAAACGATGCCCCACTAATGAATGCAGATCTGAAAGGTAAACCTCTGATGCTTTGCCCCGAGGGAACGTCAGTGCAGGTGAAAACTGATAGGGGCAACTGGTTGGAAGTATCCTTGCCCGACGGCCGTACAGGCTGGATCAATCGCTCGCAGTTGATCCGTATTTAAGCTCCACCAATTTTTATGTTACTGCTGCTCAAAGTTGCAGTCGATGTCTATGCATAATTCCCTCAGCAATTACTCACATTACTCTTACTTCGTACCGATGATGCGGAAGTAACTTTCCACCATGTCTCTGTAGTATGGTTTTAGCTGCGGTGGCACAGTTTTGTACTGTTCCAACATCTGACGTTTGTCGGTGATATACTTCTGCAATGCCGGTGGTATCGGCCGGCTCATTTCTTCTCCGCTACGCGACGTGCGCTTATCGTCTTCTTCCTGTTCACGCATCGACTTCTCGGTTTCAAGCAAGCGCGTCTGTATCTCCTTCTGCCGCTGTATCAACTCCGGATTGATCCTCCGGTTCACGAGATCGGTCTCGTTCTTGTCCATTTTCTGCTCCAGTTCGCGCAGCTCTTTTGCAAGGCCTCCCATTCCCTTACTGCTCAGTTTGCTGGCCAGTTCATTCAGTTGACGCCTGATCGCCGCTTGTTGTTGTGCAAGACGGGCCAATTGTTCAGAGTTGCCATACTCTCCGTTCTCGCCCTCACTTCCTTCACCCCCACCATTTCCTCCTTGACCGGATTGACCACCTTGTCCTTGTCCCTGACCTTGCCCTGGTTTTTTGCCGTTACCTTGTTCACCTTCCCCTTTTTCTCCACCGGGTTTCTTCCCACCTGGCATCTGCATTTTCTGCATACCCTCTCCCAGTTGCTGTTGTTGGGTTATGATGTCCGAAAGTTGCATCCCAGGTCCCTTTCCTTCCCCTTTCTTTCCTCCCGGTTTTTTGCATGCTCCGCCACCACCACCTTTGCTGCCTTCAGACTGCATTTGCATAAGATTTGAAAGCAACTCATTCAGCAGAAGCGCAAGGTTGTTGGTATAAGTCATTATGTATTGCTGATCGGTTGCTGCCAGGTCCACGCGTCGTGCTTCAAGATTGGCAACAGCCTTCGCCATTCTGCGCTCCAGATCCGTAGTGTTTTTATTGATAGTAGGCGCCAACTTCACTATTCTTTTGCTCAGCGCAAACAGGCTGTCCCTTATCATTTGCGAATTCCTGTGTAGCCGATGCTGCTCCTCCATATTAGTAAAGTACTTCTGACTGGCCGGAGACGTTCTGCGCACTTCATCCATCAGATCTTCCTGCGAGAACGACAACCTTATCAGATTACTGAGCAATTGCCTTGTTGCCTTTATGTCTATCTCTATCTGCTCCATGTCCATTCCTGCCGCCTTTTCACGCAGGCTTTTAGCCATGTCATCCAGATTTTTTGCTGCATCATCTTGCTTTTTTCCGGCCTTGTCGTTCTGCTTCTCGTTCAGATCTTTCTCACTTTCCTGCATGTCCTGTTGTGCCTGTTCTCCGGTCTTTTCCTCATTTTCCAGTCTGTCTTTTTCCTTGGTCTCTTTTGCCAGTTGCTGGGTTTGTTTCAGATCTTCTTTCAGAGCCTTCTCCAGTTTCTCTTCCAGTTTCTTTTGCTCCTTTGCAAGGGTAGCTGCGTCTTTCTTATTCTGTTCCGTTTCTTTTTTCAGTTCGCGCTGTTCTTTTGCCAATGCATCCATGGTATTAGCAAGGTCCTCCATCTTCATTTGCATCTCCATCCGCTTCATCAACTCCTTCATGCGATCCATGTCCATGTTGAAGAGTTTATTCTCCTCCTCCAGCTCTTTCATGGCATCCACAGCACGCTCCTTGTTCAGCTTTTGCATCAGGTCCTGAAGCTTCTCCATCTGCTTCTTCAGTTCCTCATTCAGCAGGTTTTTGAGTTGTTTATTCAGTTCCTGCTGTTTTTCCTTCAGGTCTTCGCTATAGTTCTTCTGTTCACTTTGTTGCATTTGCTCTTCAAAGCGCTCCTTAACATTCTCCACCTGATTCTTAAGATCTTTCTGTTTCTCCATCATCTGCTGCAGCATTTGTTCCATCTGCCAGTCCATGTTAGAGTTTTGCACCATTTTGCTTTGTGCATCTTTATAGTCTGTCTGCAACTGTTTCGTTTTCTCTGAGCTGTTGCTGATGCCAGAGTTGATCTGCTTCGAGTTTTCGTTGATCGCAGAGTCAAGCTGCTCACCATCAAATGCCTGATAACTCATCAGGTCGCTGCGGCTTGCTTTACTGCCATGAATGCCGTCATTGTCCCATGCCTCCACATAGTAAGATACTTTCTGGCCTGGTTTCAGGTTCAGTGCCTGTACGTCAAAGTAGTGTTCGAATGTTGTAAGAGCTCCACCCGAAGATTTCAGTGCTATATTCTTACTTGTCAGCACTTTGTTCTTGTCGCTGATCTCATAATTGAAATGAACACGGGTGATAGCGTAGTCATCACCCGCGCTGCCTGTCACCAGAATCTGTTTCCCGCTTATCGTGTCACGGAACTGCTGCACCTGTATCACCGGATACTGGTCAGGTATTACTTGCACATGGTAGGTAAAGCTATCGGCAACTGTGGCATTGTTGTTGTATAGAGTAATGGTATAGTTTGTATCATTAAGGAAACGGAATTTATAATCATACTCCGATTCGTTAGTACCCAATTTCACCTGGTTCCCACTCCCGAACTTTATAGTCGCATAGTCAGTATGGCTGGTCACAAAATGCCACTCAAAAGTTGTACCCGCAGGAACCACAATGTCACCCAGGCTATTGCGCACTTCGTTTTTTCTGCCTGTGTAGGTAGGGTAGTTCAGTGCTATTCTGAAAGACTTCAGTACCGGACGCTGAATAACCTTTATCACTTCCGGTTTAGAACGGAATCCTGCCGCATAAAAGCGGAATGAGACATCTTCTGTTACGTTCCTGAACGTGTATTTGAACGAGTGTCCCTGCATTGCCTGCATGGCTATACGGTCGTCCCCTATTTCCACATATGCTTCTGTAGGTAGCGGATCTCCTGTTGTTTCCAGCTCCAGCGTGAAGTCAGAATTCCTCACAGCCAGGAGAGACTTGTTCTTTACTTTGAACTTAAACGGAGCCGGTTTTTCAAATGTTGTCGTCGGCTGCAGCAGCCTTTTTGTGCTGTCCTTAAATATATTCGGAGCTGCAACAAGAATGAACAATCCTGCCATTAACGGAGGCAATAAATAGGGTAGGTAGCGTTTGTTTTTGGAAAGGTCTATCGCTGCGGCTATCGGTACTACGGAGATCTGACCTATCTTTTGGTTGATACTTGCTTCTGCCAGCTCCCTGCTCGATACATTATCATTCCCGTTTTTCAGTTGCAGGATGTTCAATAGCTTGTCGCTCACTTCCGGGAAGTGGGTACCAATGATAGTCGCTGCCTGCTCATGAGAGATCACACCACCCAGACGTGCCATCTTTGCAAGGGGAATTATCACCCAGGCAACAAGTGCGGCTCCCCCCAATGTCACAAACAGTGATAGCAGTGTTACCCTGGCCCACACAGGCAGGTACAGATAATACTCCCCAACGCTTACGGTAACTATATAGAACAGCAGGCAACTGAGAAAAACCAGCGTACCCCTGATCACCTTATTGGCATAATACTTCCTGATAAATGCATCTAACCGCGCTACCAGCCAATCGTAATTATTCATAATTCTTGTCTACCCGCAATTTAAGTGAATTTTCTCTTGCATAATGGTTAAAAAACTCACGTGGATAAATATTGCATCTACGCTGGTTGGTGCACCCTCGGCCGGTTCCCGAAAACAACAAAGCCACTCCGGTTAAGGAATGGCTTTGGACCATATTTTTTTAAGCTTACGCACACCGGCAATTTAGTTTTGCCGTCATGCTGAAAGTTATTAATTCTGTGGTTTCTCCAGCAATTTGAAGAACTGGTCCAGTTGTGGCAGTATCACAATACGGGTACGCCTGTTGGTTGCATTGCCTTCTTTTGTGTCGTTACCGGCTATAGGCATAAATTCGCCACGGCCTGCAGCAGTCATGCGGTTAGCAGGTACTTTGTATTTCGATTGAAGTACGCGTACAACAGAAGTAGCGCGCTTCACACTCAGGTCCCAGTTGTCAACCAATACACCAGAGCTGAAAGGCTTATTGTCAGTATGTCCTTCTACCATGAATTCTATGTCAGGCTGGCTGATGATCACTTTTGCCACTTTGCCCAATACTTCACTTGCCTTGTCGGTTATATCCCAGCTACCACTCTTAAAGAGCATCTTGTCAGAAATGTCTACATATACAACACCCTTATCCACTTTTACATTGATGTCCTGGTCTTCAAGGTTTCCGATCGCGCTCTTCAGATTGATCACAAGCGCCATGTTCAGAGAGTCTTTACGGTTGATAGCCGACTGAAGTTCCTTGATGTAAGCGTCTTTTACGCCTATGTTGTCCAGAGATTTTTTAATGCTCTCAGCTTGTGCGCCTGAGATAACAGAAAGGTCTTTCAATTGATTCAACACCTGATTGCTGTTCGCCTTGCTGTCTGCCAGTTGCGCTTCAAGCATTTTTATCCTGTCCAGATCTGCCTTGTTCGATGCCTGGCATTTTGCGTTTTCCATCATCAGTACCCTGTAGGCACTGTCGAGTTTTGTGTAGTTTTCACCACACTTTTTCAATTTCTTTGGAGCCGAGCAGGAAAACAGTACCGCCGAAGCCACTCCCATAAACATGATCTGTGTTAGTTTCATAAAAATTCTGCTGTTGAGATTAACGGATTTCGTGCAAAACTATTTATAAAGTCCTTAATAATCAGTTAAGAATTATTAAAGCTGTCTCTTATACACATCT
>JACSRV010000197.1 GCA_014879545.1 Chitinophagaceae bacterium
ATTTTATTTTTTAGGCTTATATCTGGCTGCTGCCAGGAATTGTTCTTGTGTTAATTGTTTATTCAAAAGACTACTCAATGTTTCCTTCGGATTATTCTCCATGTACGACGAAACTATCTTGTACCCCAGCCAGGTACCAACTGCACCGGGCGTTACTTTGACCGGATTGCTTACAGGTTCCAGTCCTCTTGCGAACGGACCATCTGTGACGTAGGACATAACATCCATGGCAACTTTGCTGTAAAGCAATTTGTTTTGCACAAAGAAGTTATAGATCAATCCTTCATTGGCCTCACACCAGGCTATGTTGTCTTTACTGAACCCGAACAGAACAGAATCGGGCTTATCCGGAAGCAACATGTGTAAAAAATATTGCTCCCTTCCCTTATCCATCATCAGTTCAAGTAACGATTTCTCTTGTGGGCTCCATGGATACCACCCACGGTACATAGAGGAAAGAACCGACACCGGAATATAGTTTTCGCGGCGATGTGGTGCCAGATATTGCGGAGCACCAACAGCGGCGTAATGAGGAAAATTGTCGCCAAGGAACATATCCAGGGCCACGCACTGAGTATTGCTATCTACGGGGAAGCTGGGCCATCTGCTCAAGCCAAGGTTCAAATAGTAAACCTCCGGAACTTTTCTTTCAGGGAGATACATTTTCATCAGCTTGAACGCTGCCGACAATTCGCCATCCACTGATCTCACATCTGCATAATGTGCTGAGATCGAATCCTGCAGATCGCGATAATCCTTGAATGAAAGAAAAGGTTTCAGACCATTCTTTATACCATCAACAGTATCTGAATAATTTCCATGGATGTCGTAGGCCATCAATGTATCCAGGAAATAATCGAGAAAACCGGGATATTTCCCCTTCATTTTCTCCAATCCCGCACCAAGTTGGTTTGTGTCCAAAGAAAACAGATCCTGTTCAAACCTGTGACTTACATAATCGATCTTTATCCCCTTCGTGTCAGGAACATTGGCTTTATGATCACCACAACCGCTAAAGGCCGCCACCAAAGTAGCACCGATAATTGAATAGGTCGCTTTTGCCAAATACCTCATCTGATCCTGTTTTTGCGGCAAAAGTACCAAAGAGCAACGTACTTACATAGCGCTAAAGCATTCCCTTTAAAGTTTGTACGATTAGGTTTCCTTTCAACTTGCAAAACCCGCTTAACAGCCCGTTAACGACAAAACAAATAATTTTTAATAACTAAATTTTTACCATTACTTTTGGCGCTCAAATTGATTCAAGATATCTATGAATTTCATTAAAACGAAGATCAGCCTTACCACCATCTTTTCTATGTTTTTGTTAAGTGCACACGCACAGCAAAAACTCACACCACAGCCTTCAAAGATCGAAAGAAACAGTATTGACAATACCCCCACTATTATTTCATTTGGAACGGAAGGCGGATTCGAAAGACCGGGTACTCATGATGCTTTGTACGGGCTGTTCGCAACGGACCTCAATAATATCAAACTAGTCCTTTCTTCATCAACTACCACAAAAAACAAGACACTTGTGGAGCAGTACGAAGAATATTACCACAACATAAAAATTGAAATGAGTGGCGTAAAAGTACTTTTCAATACGTCAAACCGTTCCACGTTTATTAACAGCAACTACTATAACATCAACTATCCACTGAAAACGTCGCCGGAAATCCAAATAACTGACGCCCGGGATATCGCCATCACCTCCGTCGGGGCAAATACATTCGCTTGGCAGATTTCCGCAATGGAAGCACAGCTAAAAACAGAACAAAAAGACACATCTGCTTCCTACTTTCCAAAAGGAGAATTGGTATATATCGAAGACAATACGCTTAAACAACAAGATCGTAAACTTCACCTCGCATATAAATTCAATGTATACGCAATACAACCTCTAAGCAGAGAAGACATATATGTAGACGCCTCAAACGGAAAAATACTATTCAGGAATTCTCAGATACATCACACTTCCAGTTCGGGCCCATCTGCATACAGCGGTACAGTAAATTTTAACTCATCGAAGATTTCAGGCACCTACTATCTCAGAGACAGCCTTAGAGGAGGGGGTATTAATACCTACACATGTGCGAACACAAATGGATCAACAATTCTTGACGTGACAAGTTCTTCTCCAACCTTTGCGTCAGATGTTGCCCTCGATGCACATTGGGGTGCTGAGGTCGTGTATGACTATTGGCTGAATGAACAGGGACGCAACAGTTACAACAACAGCGGGGGCCCACTCAATAGCTATGTACATTACCTCATTAACTACAACAATGCATTCTGGAATGGCTCACAAATGGTTTACGGCGACGGATCCGGTCCACCATCAGGATTCTTGCCACTCACTGCGTTGGATGTTTGTGCACACGAAATAGGTCATGGCGTTTGCCAGTTCACAGCAAACCTTGCATATAACAAAGAATCCGGAGCAATGAACGAAGGGTTCAGCGACATATGGGCTGCAATAATCGAAGACTATGGAGACCCACACGAAACTGACGCGAAATCAAAGAGCATGTGGAAAATAGGTGAAGAGATCAGAGCCACACCCATTCGTAGAATGGATACACCTAATATCAGATTCCAACCGGATACCTATGGTGGCACGTACTGGGTTTCTGTCGTTGGTTGTACGCCTTCAAGTTCCAATGACTATTGCGGAGTCCACACAAACAGCGGCGTGTTAAACCATTGGTTCTACCTGTTATGTCAGGGGGGTAGCGGCACAAATGACATTGGTAATGCATTCTCCGTAACGGGTGTCGGCACATCGAAAGGAGCAGACATTGCTTATCAGACCGAATTGATGTTGACTTCAGCCTCAGACTTCGCCAATTGTCGTTCTGCATCAATATCTGCTGCACAAACACTTTACGGAAGTTGTTCCCCCGAAGTTGAAGCCGTTACCCGTGCCTGGTACGCGGTTGGAGTCGGAGCCAACTATACAAGCGGGTCGGTTGCTGCAATAACCGGCACAGCTTCAGTATGCACAGGTGCCACAACAACACTTTCCAATTCAACGATCGGCGGCAGTTGGTCCAGTAGCACTACTTCCATTGCAACTGTGGGATCTTCAACCGGAGTAGTTGCCGGAGTTACTGCAGGCACTTCGGTGATCAGCTACACCACTTCGGGTGGTTGTGTAGCTACGCGCACAGTTACAGTAGCAACCTCGCCATCTGTTAGCGCAATTAGCGGTGTGTCTTCAATCTGTTCAGGGGCAAGTACTACCCTAACCAACGCAACTGCAAGCGGCGTTTGGTCCAGTTCTGCAACGTCGGTAGCGACAGTTGGATCGTTAACGGGTATCGTTTCAGGAGCAACAGCAGGAACAACATTGATCAGCTATTCTATCACATCATCCTGCGGTGTCACAGCAGCAACAAAGACTATATCTGTTAATGCACTTCCTGCCACTATTTCGGGTTCATCAACTATTTCAATAGGAGCAACTGCTACATTCTCTTCCGCCACAACGGGAGGCATCTGGACTTCTTCAGCCCCTTCGGTTGTTACGATAGATAGCGCTACAGGTGTTGTAAACGGCATTTCCTCCGGATCTGCTACCATTACCTACACACTTCCTTCCGGCTGTTTCACCACAAAGAGCGTTGCAGTTACGTCTTGCTCAGTGTCCTTTGCAGGACTAACCGCCACATGTGCAGGTAAAACTGATACAGTTACAGCAAGCATATCCGGCGGAACCTGGACGTCATCAAACACTTCCGTTGCTACAATATCTTCCGCGGGAGTCATCACCGCCATTGGTTCGGGCACATCCACTATCTCCTATATAACATCGGGAGGATGTTCCGGATCAGACGTCTTTACTGTGCTTCCGTCTCCCGTTGCGATCACAGGAAGTTCTTCCGTATGCCCCGGGGCTTCAGTTACATTGACTAACGCTATCTCAGGCGGAACCTGGACAAGCAGCATCACGACCATCGCTGCTGTAGGTTCCGGCACCGGAGTTGTAAATGGTATTGCGTTAGGCGCTACTACTATCTCCTACACCCTGTCATCTGGTTGTGCAACAACTATGCAATTCACGGTGGGCCTACCCGGAGCAATAGCAGGACCGGGAAATGTGTGCGCAGGTGATTCTATTTCACTATCCCATCCTGTTTCAGGTGGCACATGGTCATGCAGCACACCTTCATTAGCGTCTATTAATCCGACTACTGGTGTATTGACAGGCATAGCCTCCGGAATGGCTACTGTATCATATACGGTGTCAGCAGGTTGCTACGTCACAAAAACCGTCTATGTCCAGAATCTGGCATTGTCAATGGCGGGCACAGGTACCGTGTGCGAAGCGGCAACAACGACACTTTCGTGTAGTTCCACCGGTGGTGCATGGACCAGTGGCAACCCTTCAGTTGCAACTATCAACGCCAGTACAGGTGTGCTTACCGGTGTTGCTTCCGGCACAGCTCGGATAACATATACATTGGTTGGTTGTTACAACACTCGCGACATAACAGTGAACCCTGTTCCATCATCCATTACAGGTATTGCAGAAACTTGTGTAAGTGGAAGCACTACCCTCGCGTCAGCGACTACAGGAGGAGCCTGGACCAGTTCAAATACGACACGTGCTACCGTTGGTAGCGCAACAGGGATAGTTTCGGGTGTGTCAGCAGGCACAGTATATATAACATATACAGCAGGTGGTTGCTTTAATACCAGACTTGTGACTGTTGGCACTATGCCTGCCGCCATTACCGGCACAAACTCTCTCTGCTCCGGCAGCACAACCACACTTAGTTCTTCAACCATCGGGGGCACATGGAGTAGTTCAGACACCACTATAGCTACTACAGGTCCCGCTGCAACGTCATCATCTGCAACTGTCTCCGGATTGGCGGTCGGAACCAGCACAATAAGCTATTATTTGGCCGGCTGTTCTGCAACCAAAACTGTCTCGGTAAATGCCGGACCGGGGGCAATCACAGGGAACAACAGCATTTGCGTTGGCGGAACAAGTACTTTGTCCGCATCTACCGGGGGAGGCACATGGAGCAGTAGTGCAACAGGAATTGCCTCAATCGGGACTTCCGGCGTAGTAACCGCGATAGCAACCGGCACAGCTACCATCACATACCGCACTTCGTCTTCATGCTATTCTACACGCACAGTAAGCGTAAACAGCGCACCAGCAGCCATTTCCGGCGCCACAATAGCTTGCCTCGGCTACACCACTACGCTATCTCATGCCATATCAGGCGGCACGTGGAGTACCAGCAACTCCGCTATCGCATCTGTTGGCTCAGGCACAGGTATCGTCACTGGAGTGACTACCGGCGCCGCAAATATTACCTACACGGTCTCACCGGGCTGCTTCAGGTCCATAGCAGTAAATGTGGCAGCAACGCCGGCAGCAATCTCAGGTTCTGCAAGCCTTTGCGAAGCTGCCGCAACTACCCTTGCAAGTGCTACCTCAGGTGGCACATGGAGTAGCAGCAATACTACAATTGCAACCATACCCACCACAAGTGGCATAGTTACCGGTGTGTCAGCCGGAACTGCAACAATAACCTACAAACTGTCAACCACAGGTTGTTTTGCTGTCAGAGAGGTTACAGTAAATTCGATACCGGCGACCATCAGCGGAGCGACAAATATCTGCTCCGGCATTGCTGCAACTTTCACCAATACCACAGGAGGTGGTACATGGAGCAGCAGCAGTGCCACCATTGCACCCATTGGCACGGCGTCAGGAATCATAACTGCTGGGACTGCCGGGGCTGCCACAATTTCATACACCTTGACCAACGGCTGCAGGCGCACACTCGCTATCACTGTCAGTGCACTTCCGTCAGCCATCACGGGAGTCAGCACAATATGTGTTGGCAATTCCGCTACGCTCACGTCAGCATCAGCAGGGCTCACCTGGAGTTCAACAAACGTTTCAGTGGCTATAGTATCAACCGCCTCGACCACCACAGGCACTGTTACCGGAATTGCAACAGGAAGCGCACTTATCAGCTACACCAATGCCGCAGGTTGCTCCCGCGTGCAAACGGTGAACGTGAGCCCGGCCCTGCCAGCCAACTTGGGAGAGAATGTGGTTTGCGTCGGCCAAACGGTAATGCTTTCTAATACTACAACAGGCGGAACATGGGTAAGCAGCGCGCCCGCAAAAGCGACAGTTGGCATCTCAACCGGCGTTGTTACTGGGGTGGCCATCGGAACCACTAACGTCACATACGCTTTGGGAGCAGGTTGTTCCAGCATCACACAGATTACAGTAAATGCAGCAACTGCGGCTATAACCGGCACACTCAGCGTCTGTGTTGGTGCAACAACAGCACTCAGTCATGTTACGCCCGGCGGTGTTTGGTCTACAAGTAACCCCGCTAAAGCGACAGTCGATTCTGCAACAGGAATTGTTAGCGGCATTTCTACCGGCACGGCAACAATTACATATGCCCTGGGCGGTGGCTGTTTTAAGACCACGACAATCACTATAAAGTCTTCACCCGCAGCTATTACAGGTGCATCCGTCGTTATTATCGGAGCGACAACTACGCTATCAAATGCTACAACCGGCGGAAGTTGGTCCAGCGCCACTCCATCGGTTGCATCAATTGGTTCCGCTTCTGGCTTAGTAACCGGCACAAGTGTCGGATCATCTATCATTACCTATCGGGTCACTGCCACCGGATGTATAGCGACCCGTACTATTACTGTTACAGACAGTACAGCCGGCAAACATTCGATCGGTGACTTGCCGACAACTGATATTTTTGCAGTTTACCCTAATCCGGCCTCAGACTACATAACAATTAAGTCGCATATACCGGGCAACGTCACTTTGTCAACTATCGACGGAAAAACAGTCTTGAGTCAGAAGATTGAATCGGGCACCAATGACCTAAACCTGCCTGTCGATCTGCCCGCAGGCGTGTATGTGATCAGGTTTTATGGAGCCGACAGTTCAACTCAAATTTTCAAACTAACGATCAATGCACATTGATCTATAATAATCGAAAAACGAAAGGGCTATTCCTCAACGGATAGCCTTTTTTCTTTGTCAACGATTCAAAACCTGTAGAACTAATTATTCAATTACATTTACGCCTTATTCCCTGGTCCGGTATGTATAGGTTCCGCTTCATCTGCGTATTGCTACTCTTCTGTGTTGGCAAGGCCACATTTGCTCAAAAGCAAGGGAAAGCGCGGGTTGATTCTTTGCTCGAAGAATACAACTCCCCTCGCTTTCAGAAGATGCCGGACACTTCTAAGGTGAAACTGATCAACAACATTTCTTTCGCCATACATTACTTCGATCCCATAGAAGGTCTTAAATACGGACACCAGGCAAAGGCTCTGGCAGAGAAAATTAAATGGAAAAAAGGATTGGGGCTCGTCTACAATTCACTCTATGCAAGTCATAGCTCTCTTTCAGTTTATGACTCTGCCATAGAATATTGCTTTAAGTCGCTTAACATTTTCAGAGATTTAGGAAACATCAGGAATGTTGCAACAAACTACGGCAACATTGCTGAGTGCTACAGCAACACCGGCGATTATCCATCTGCTTTGAAGTTTGAATTCCTTCAACTGAACATTGCCGACTCACTGAAAGACCGGGACATGCTGGGCATTTCCTACATGAACATTGGCTCAACATACATGCAGTTGCAGAAATTCGATAAAGCCATTAACTACTTTCTGGTGGCTGAGCCCATCATCACATCAATGAACGACCAGCGCGTATTGGCGCAATGCTATATAAACCTTGCAGGATGTTATAGAAACCTGGAAAAAAATCAGGTTGCATTAAAGTACGGCAAAATGGGACTTGCCATATTCAACGTTCTTGAGGAAAAGATTGGATTACAGGATGCATATTCAACTTTGGCAAGCATATATAAAGAACTCAATGATCACGAATTGAACCTTGAATACGAATTCAAAGCATTAGAACTGGCCAACTCAATTGGCTACAAGCAGGGCATCATGGTCGCATCACTGAACATCGGCCTGTCTGCTTTGCAGTTCGCCTACGATTCTTCCGGAATACCGATACCAACTAAATACCTCCCGTCAGGAAGAATTGCATTGGCAACCCAAGCCGTCAGATACCTGACACAATGTGCTGAAATTGCCAAAGAACAAACTGAATGGCATAATCTAACACGCACTTACGAGTACCTGCATAGCGCATATCGCATCCTGGGGAAAACTGATGACGCATTTAATTCCTTGTACGACGCTTCGATAGCTCACGACTCTGAAATGAAGGCCGACAGACAATTGCGTATCGCCGCCATGGAAACAGAACGAGAGAAAGTTCTGAAGGAAAAGCAGATCCAGATAAACGAACTGTTGGAGAAAAAGAAGAAAAACGAACGAAACGTCTTTCTTGGCACAATGTTCCTGCTCACAGCAATCATTATAGCAGTTGTACGTGTTTACCTGCGTATTAGGAAACAGAAAAGAAAGATCGAAAAGCTTGCGGAGAAAAAAGATCTTCTGCTAAAAGAAATTCATCACCGTGTTAAAAATAACCTGCAGGTAATTAGTTCCCTGCTCGATCTGCAGATTTATGACACAAGCGATGAAAATTCTAAAAGTGCACTTGCAGAGAGCGCTGCTAGAGTAAGATCAATTTCCATCATCCACCAACAATTGTACCAGAATGACAATATCGACACGATTGACTTCGCTCGATTCTGTAAAGACTTGGTTTTCCAGCTATCGTCTACGTTCAGCTCAAACAAACAGGTTATCGACCTTATTACAAATGGCGTAACCGATCACTGGCATATTGACATCGATACGGCAATACCGTTGGGATTGATCCTAAACGAACTGGTCACGAATTCTTTCAAGTACGCTTTCCGCAACGCCGAAACAGCCGCGATTACAATCCACTTCTCGTCCACAGAATCCACTTTCAGTCTTTCCTACAATGACGGTGGCCCTGGTCTTCCGGATGGATTCGAGATCACAAAAGCAAAAACTCTTGGTATGACCTTGCTTACAAGTCTTTCAAGACAGATCGGGGGCAGCTTTCAGTTCGATCGGACAACACGATCTTTTTTTATAACTTTCAGCAACCAGACAAAAAGAAAAATGATTGATTAAGCACTATATTGTGTTGAAAATCAGGCTTGTAACAGTCATCATATGAAAATTAAGATCGGCATTGTTGAAGACGAGATGATCATTGCTAAAAACATTGAAAACTCACTCATTCAATTGGGTTATGACGCCATTCCCCCTGTCGGCTCTTACTCCGAAGCCCTCACAATGATCCAACAACACAATCCAGATATCCTTTTGATCGACATTCAGCTATCAGGACGATTAGATGGAATTGATCTGGCCGAAAAGGTAAAGGAGTTCAAAAAAATCCCCTTTATCTTCCTCACCGCAAACTCCGACCCGAACACCGTCGGGCGGGCCAAGGAAGTGCATCCGGGTGCGTACCTCATCAAGCCGTTCAACAAAGAAGAACTTTATACTTCAATTGAGATCTGCATGCACAATTTCGCCACCTTGTCTCGTTCCACGATCACAAGTGAGAAGGAGAACATCATCGTAAACGATGCTATTTTCCTGAAACAAGGCACAAGTTTTCAAAAGATCAGGTTCGAAGACATACTCTTTCTCGAAAGTGAAAACGTTTACGTTGTTTTATACACCGAATCAGGAAAATACATGGTCCGAAATACCCTGCAAAATTTCCTCGACATGGTAAACCTACCTTCCATTCTTAGGATACACCGCAGTTTCGCCGTAAATATCACTCACCTTACCGCCATCAATACCGACGATGTAGTGGTGGGCGGCAGAACCGTCCCCCTTGCCAAAACTTACAAAGACGACCTATTTAAGGCCGTAAAACTCGGTTGATCCCTCCCCCCCACAACATTTTTCCGAACTTTCACAACACATTTCTTACAATTCGCAACATTTCTGAAACCGGAATTGTTCTGATAGTTACTTTTACAATATTGTTCAATTGAACAAT
>JACSRV010000200.1 GCA_014879545.1 Chitinophagaceae bacterium
GAGATATACCTCTTCAGTCAATTATGCCGAGGCAGAACCAATGTACCCGGGCTTTCTTACCGGTAACGACCTGATCGCATTTTACAAAGAGACAAAACCCACTCCCGAAGAGAATATCAACTACCTCGCTAAGACTTTCGGCACCGATCTGTTTTCTACAAACAGGATCGCAACCTACAGCAGCGGCATGACAAAGAAGCTATCGCTGGTACTGGCTTTTATGGGTACACCAAAACTCATCCTCCTTGATGAGCCACTCATTACGCTTGATACAGCAACAGTCGAAAACCTACGCGCTATCATACGGCAAAAACTCAACGAAGGCGTTTCCTTTCTCATTACCTCCCACCAGGATATCGGCCTCAATGCCGTACCGGTACACACATTGGAGGTTCTGAACAAAACACTGATGCACACATGAGAACCGTTCTCGTCAAAACCATCGTGATGCAATTCTACCGCATCAATAGCGGGTTCTTTCTGACAGTTTTCATTCTGTTGTTCGGACTGATGAATGGGAAAGCCGTAATAGACATGCACCACCAGATCATGCTTGGCATCAGCAGCTCGTTATCATTTTTCGCCGGAGCATCGTTGGTCTGGATAGCATATACCATCAAGTGTATAAACTTCACCACAAGAACGCTGAAAGACCCGTCTGGAGCCTTCCTATACACCATGCAGACACTTGGCAACAAACAACAAAAAGCGCTGTTCATCATGCTTCAATTTCTGCTGATGGCACCGCTCACTGTTTACGGAACCATAGCAGTCTCAGTAGGGTACTTTCACGGCAACATACTATACCCCACCCTGTATTTGATTTTACAGGTCACACTGTTTGCAGCCGGAATTATCCCGCTCCACACTATCAACAACACCTGGAATGAAAGGCGAGTTACATTTAGCCTACCGCATAGAAAATTCAATTTCGGACAGAGATGGTATTTGTTACTCTATTCAATTAACGACAGAAAAACAACATTCTTCGGCTTAAAACTCCTCTCGTTATTACTACTTCAGGCAATGGTGGCGGCAAACAGAACAGAACCCAACAGGGAGTCCTTCTCCTTCCTCATTCTGTTTCTTATAGCCGCACATGCTATGCTACCGGCTTACTACGTTCGATTCTCTGAACAGCAGATGTCGTTTCGACGCAACATGCCCGTAAGTCGGTCACACCATCTTGCAAACTACCTTTTCACATTCGGTGTTATCTTCTTACCCGAAATTCTGTTCCTATCTATCAACGTTCATCACGCGCTCACCACGCAAGTGATATGCTCTCTATACACTTCAGCGATCGCAGTATCCCTACTTTACACCTCGCTGCAGTACCTGCCAAAACTCACAACAGAGCGCTACATAACCTATGTCGCAATAGCATTCTTTTCATCTCTGCTGTTTGTAGCTTCATTCGGACTATGGTGGTTTACATTACTCGCTCTTACACTGGCAGTGTCAATATTCCTCACGAAGTACTACGCGTACGAACCAACGATCGAATGATCAGCTATGACCACGTTTCCAGATAAACCCATCCAACACATAGTGCGTCGACTGTGGCAAGGACAACAATGGCACCAACACCGACAAAATCTCCTTCGATGTCAGATGTGGTAAGAGTGAGAATAGTGGGAAAACAGAAGCATGTTCCCTCCATACAAGACCATCCCACAAACCCTCCTCCAAATAAGAAAAAATAAAGATGACCCCTATGAAGATGAACGCACTTCGCAGATACCGGGTAGTGGAAACAGAGTGACTACCTCTCACACCATCCTCCCTTTCTTTAAGCAACCATATCAAAGCCATATAGGGAATACCATGCGCTACAACATTGAGCATAGTAAAAGCCATGTCCCCGTTAAAATGTACAATACCCACATACCACGACGCCAACGTACCAAATAACAATACGTTGCGGGGCACATTAAATCTGCTGTACCTTATAATATCACCGATCTCCAGCACACAATACACAGCAACAATAACAACATAGATATATAAGGCTACCGATCGTACCATCGGCAGATCAGCCACAACAAAGTCGCCTTGCACAAACCAACTGAAGTTACGCCCCGGACTACAATGCCAATAAACTAGCGGATAAATGGTCGCAGCATAGATCGTTGTCGCGTCAATATACTTCCGGTACTGCTTCCTTGCTTCAGCCCGCGAATACAACCTCATGAACCCATACTGCTGTCGAACAAAATGAAAGACAGCCAGATACGCGAGCGACCGCCAAAATGCTAACGCACTCATTGAATACAACAACACACCCGCTACAAGACAGGCAACAGGTATGGCGGTATACAGCACCCTGTGCCTCGTGAAACGCTCCTTATCAAAATAGGTTCTGAACAATGTGCTGTACACATGCGCCACATCCACCAGCAATACGAGCACTACCCAACCCCACGTCGGCATCTCGTCAGTATACTTATAGGCCGATGGCAGAACAAATGTCAATAGCAGTGCAAATAGTCCGGGCAAGAGAATGAACACACTATCGAATAATGCGCCGCGCAACCATGGCTGCCTATATGATGTTGATTCATTTGTCATGTCCGCAATACTTCTTCGGCCGCTCTGACACCCTGACTGAATGCTTCCTCAAAAATAGAGATACCGCTCAGGTCAGAATGAGCAAAAAATATTCTTCCGTCAATCGCTTGCATGGCCTCACTTCGTGCATTGCCCCACACATATCCCGGCACAGGTTGTATCATACCATGCCCCCATACTTTTACATCTATACGCGTTATCAGCGGCTCAATCCCGGGATGAGCATAGGCAAGATCTTCTACCACTAGTTTCTTCCAGTCTTCAATGGTCTTACTATAAATAGCCTTTCTCGCTTCCTTAGGAGCACCCTCGGTAAATGGCAGATACCACGTAAGCACACCCTCATTCTTCCGCACAAGGTTCTGGTGATTGGCAAACACATAACCAACCGACTGTCTGCCATAAACCACATTATCCCAGCAAAGCGCAGTACCCTTCCCTTCAGGCACACCAGTGCACGTTATATTCGCAACAACCCATGGTGCGTATTGTACATGCTCATAAATTCCCCGTTCAGAACCAACAGACTTTAAAAGATATTTGTTCACGTTCTGCGGCGTACACATCAATACCTTTTCAGCAACTATACGCACCGTGCTTTTCCTCCCTGCATCATAACAATCTACATGCACACCATTTTCTGTATTTTCTATATTGAAGGCAGCCAGACCTGTACGAACCGGATACGGATTGTGTTTACGCAAAGCCTGCATCAGAAATCCATTTCCCTCGGGCCATGTCAATACCGCCGATGAATTGGCATTAGTTGCCTTGCCCCTTCTGGATGCGAAATAATGCAGCCCGGCCCATGCCGATGTGCTGTCCAGACCTGCGCCATAATCGTCCTTGCAACAATACTCAAGATACCATAACAGAGGCTTGGCGTTATAGCCGTTCTCAGTTAAAAACTGACGAAAAGAAATTTGATCCAGCTTTCTAAATTGCTCGTCAGCAGACGAAGTATCTAACGGGATGGAGAAGGCGTACTTTCCATCAACTCCTTTAGCTGCTCGGTAATCTTCCGCTTGCTTCATGAATCTTGCTATCTGCGCCTCATCCTCACGCGTGATACCGAATTTGGGTACCAATCCTTCCTGCCAGTAACCGTCAATATAAAGTCGCTCTTCAGGATCATGGCACAAATGATATTCATTGTATATCGGCACGCCATCCACAAAACCGGTAATAACACCTATCTCACCAAGAAATTCAATTAAGGAAGTATTGGCCACATCCGGTATGGGCAAGTAGTGTGCCGCCCACGGGTAGGCTGAAACTTTATTTTGCCCGAATACAGAGTTACCACCGGTCTCCTCACCCATTTCCACCATCATCACATTTTCTGTTCCTTTCTTGTGCAACCATCGCGCTGCCGACAATCCCGAAATACCACCACCTATTATAAGAATACCTGTACGAATTTCCTCAGTCAGAGCAGGAATTGCCCTACCATCCCTTATCATATGCCCTATCGACGAACCGGCTCCAACAATGTCTCCCGGAATAACCCTGCCATCAGATGCATCTGCGCACCCTGTCACATACCTTCCCGCAAATGACACACCCGCAAGCGCCAGCACCTGCTTCAGAAAACGCCTGCGGTCTTTACTGCCGGCTCCATCAATGAACATACGGCGCCCACTCATCTTCAAAATAGTTGACCAATGCCTGATTGTTCAGTTTATTTACCTCTGTTGCCACCTCACTCATATCAGGTGGAAACAACAACATACTCTTCATCACATCCTTATCTACAAACCTCAAACCCCGAGGCAATTGCGCGCCTGTATGCCAACCAAAATTTCTCATGCCCATTATGTAGCCCCATTCGCCAAATGATGGCACGTAAATATGGTAGGGAACGATCACAAACCCCGCTGCCTCCATTGTGTGACCCACACACCAATATGACTTGCGGGCTATCAACGGAGACGTGGCCTGCACTACAATGATCCCGCTATCGCTCAGCACATGCTGCAACTCCTCATAAAACTTACTTGAATAAAGCTTGCCCAAAGAATAATTGGATGGATCAGGAAAGTCAATGATAATGAAGTCAAACCGCATTGTGTCTCTTCGCACCCAGTTGAACGCATCATCATTCACCACCCTCACCTTGGGTGACAGCAACGATCGATTATTCAACTCAAGCAACATTTCGTTACTCCTGAAAAGCTGCGTCATAGCCGGATCCAGATCCACCAGCGTTACAGAAGCAACATCCGGATAGCGCAATACCTCTCTAACTGCCAACCCATCGCCTCCACCCAATACCAACACTTTCTTGCTCCCTTTCAGCGCATGCAGCCCGGGATGTACCAACGCTTCATGATAACGATATTCATCCAACGAACTGAACTGCAGATTACCATTCAAGAACAACTTCAGTTCTCTGTTATTGCGTGTGAGCACCATCCGTTGGTAATGGGTGCTCTTACTGTAGATCACCTTATCCTGAAACGCCAATGTCTCGCTATACGACATGATGCGCTCGGCATAAACAAACCCCGCAAGCAACGCGAAAACACTCGCCAGAATGGGGACAAGCAGCCTGCGCCTGTACCGCAACGTCTCTTCGAAATAATACAGTAGGTAAGCAGCTACAGCGATATTAAAAATTCCGAAAACGAGCGACGTACGTATCAAGCCCAGATAAGGCACCAACAGCAACGGGAAGATAAGCGATGCAAGCAGCGCCCCTATGTAATCGAAAGTAAAAACCCGCGCAACAAGATCCTTAAATTCGATCCCCGATTTCAAGATACGCATCAGAATCGGTATCTCAAGACCCACAAGGATGCCGGTAAGCACAACAAATGAATAAAGAACAATGCGAAAATAGGTCACGTGTTCAAAGAGCAGGAACATAGACGGAGCGCTGCAACCGCCAACCAAACCTACCAGTATCTCAATACGGATGAACCACTTAAGAAGATCACCCTCCACCTGCCCCGAAAGCCACGACCCAATACCCATCGAAAAAAGGTACACCCCTATCACAGTAGAAAACTGGGTCACCGAATCGCCGAGCAGATAGCTGGCCATCGTACCTGCCACCAACTCATAGATCAGTCCGCATGTGGCGATCACAAACACAGAAAAAAGCAGCAGACCTTGCCCCTGCTTCTTCTCATGCACAGGTGTCCCATCACCCGCTCCGTTAACCATGTATCGCCGAACTGATGATCAAAGCAATAGCGATCATAAATGCAGCTGCCATTATGGCCAGTGCTTTGTTCTGCTTTTCTACGATCTCTTTCCACATGTTCTGAGGGGTGATCTTTTCAACCACCACGAAACTGATCACCAGCACGGCAATACCCAGAAAGGAATACACCACCGATGCTACTACATACTTCATATTGATCATTTCCATACTTACCCGGTATTATTATTTATGATAAAAATGATTACCTGTGCGCGCCGCCCTGCCTGCCGGTGCGTTTCTTATATCGTTATCGTCTCCCGTCAGCCTTATCCCTCCCCATGCCAACCACACATATACAACATAACAAGCCAGCAAGGGCAATGCCTGCCACTTAATAGACCATATCTGCTTCAAAATACTTGTTATGTTCATCTCACTGCTTTTAACTAAGAAAAACGTTCTGTATCTACTAGTACCTTTCGCTGATATTGGATAAACCAATAGCCGCTCACCAGCAAAAGCAACCACCACATGTTTGAGTAAAGGGTCGTGTTTGACTCTACATTTATACTTATGTTGTGTTCCTTTTTGCTTTCGCTATAAGGGTACATATTGATATGATAGGTCCCTGCCGGTACCGCCGAAAAAACGGCCTCTATCTCACTACTCCCTTCACTCCAGCTTTCACCGTCCTCATAACCAAAGTAGGATTCCGCCACTTTCGTGAACTCATATTCTTTCCCCGTTCTTTCATTCACCATAGACACAGGTATCTCCATCCACTCATTCGAAACATCCGCACGCACATTTATATTCACTGGTCCCGATTGTTTTATCTGAAACGAGCCCGTCCTTATCGGGGCATAATTACCACCCCATGCACCGGTGTCGGCAGTGGTGGTATACGCTTCATTTAACACAACCTTCGATGGTCTCGCCAGACCCAGCATGATCTGCGTCAGAAAGATCAATCCCACCATTAGCAAAGACAATGTCCTTATTGCCGGCCACTGATTGTCTAACGGATGCACCTGAATAGCGCCAAGCCCGGAACTCCGCGGAACATCGTCGACGTTGATGTTGAAACCTGCTGCAAGCTCTGTACGTTCCAGGTAGCGCCCTTTGTACCAGGTCACGTCTGTGTCCCGGTAAGACTCCATGGTTATCATCTCCGGCGGATTGATGTACTCCTCCACAAACATATGTTCCTGTTCATCACCAATGTCCCAGTCAAACTCGCCACGTAGTGCCTCTATCCTGTATCGGTAGGAAGTATATTGTTTGAACTTCTTGAATGGCTCACTCTGCCACACCGAAAATGTACCGTCATAACGATTACGATAACACTTGTAGTTATCGCGTTCCACCTGATCTATTATGCTCCAATGACCGTTAAACTCAGCAAGCGTGGTATACCAGGTCTGCCCCTCGCAACGCAGAAGATACTCTCGCCAAACCACGCCCGATGCATTATCCTTCTTCACCACAAATCCCGCTACAAAGAACTCTCGTCCGTCAAAAGTGCACTTCGAACCAAGTGGCAAAAGCGGCTGGTAAATGAGATTCCTTGGAAAAACGTCTATTTTCTCAGCAACCTTATCACCTTCCTTTTTGAAATAGGTGTCACACATCACACAACAGAAATAGGTGCTGTTCGCTGTGTCATTGCACAAAACGTCACACCCACACGACGGGCATTTCACCCTGCCGTTGTTCATCAATTCAGTTGTTGTAAGCGTGCTCATACTATCTGGTGAGTTCAAATTTCTGAATATCTGTTGCACCAAAAAACGCCACTACACCGGCATAGAACTGCCTCACCTTATCACTGTTATCGTTATTGTAATTAGAAAGAAAAACGTCAAAGGTCGCCTTGCCGAATTCCGGCCACGTGTGGATAGCCACATGCGATTCAGTAAGGCACACGGTGGCCGTATAGCCTGCCCCCTCAAATGAATGGTACGTCTCCCCAACTTTTTGCAGAGACAACTCTGCGATAAGCCGATCAAACAACTCACGGCAACGCAGCATATCCTGCAGTAGTTCATTTCCTGCAGTGAACGTAGCCAATATGTGAAGGCCCGGGGTATAGGTAGCTCTCATCGGGTATTTTTCTCTGAAACAAATATATGTCATTGTACACGTATAAAAATAGGTTAACTCACAACATTTTGATGTTCCGATATTTGGTAGGCCGCACTGCCTATGGTACTTTAGTACCAGCTAAATCTGATGAAAATGACGATCGCAACTTTATTAGGCCTGTTGCTGCTGGGGGTGGCTGCAGGTATGCTCAGTAGTATGGTGGGCATCGGCGGTGGCATACTTATTGTACCGGTCCTTGTTTACTTTTTCGCAATGAGCCAAAAGTCGGCACAAGGCACTTCCCTGGCGCTGCTGTTACCGCCGGTGGGCATATTTGCCGTCATCAATTATTACAAAGCCGGCTTTGTGGATCTGAAAGTCGCCGGTGTACTTATTGTTGCCTTCGTTGCAGGTAGCTTCCTGGGCAGCAAGATCGTACTGGACCTCCCCGATAACATCATAAAAAAGTTGTTCGGGGTATTCCTGCTGTTGGTATCGCTCAAATATCTCTTTTTCGACAAATAACCTGTAATTTTGCACGTTCAAAAACGCCCGCATGGGCAGTATTTTCTTATATGCGCACCAAGATCAAAGACATTCTCAGCCGCGACGAAGCCGATTATAAAGTAAACGTAAAAGGATGGGTCCGCTCATTCCGCAATAACCAGTTCATTGCCCTCAACGACGGTTCATGCCTCGCCAATGTGCAGGTTGTCATCGATCTGGGCACCGACGAGAATATCGTTAAGAAGATCACCAATGGCGCGTCTATCAGTGTGGACGGCTCTGTTGTGGCGTCACAGGGTAAAGGCCAGCGTGTAGAAGTCAAAGCAGACTCAGTGACTATCCTGGGCGAATGTGATCCCGAAAAATTCCCGCTGCAACTTAAAAACCGTCCAAGTCTCGAATACCTCCGCGAGATTGCGCACCTTCGTTTCCGCACCAATACTTTTGGCGCCGTGTTCCGTGTGCGCCACGCTCTCGCCTATGCCATACATAAATTCTACAACGATCGTGGGTTTGTGTACATGCACACACCTATCGTCACCGCGTCCGATGCCGAGGGAGCTGGCGAAATGTTCAGGGTCACTACCCTGCCATTCGACAACCCACCGCGCACCGAAGACGGAGCTATCGACTTCAAAGAAGACTTCTTCGGCCGCAGTACCAACCTTACTGTAAGTGGTCAG
This sequence comes from Chitinophagaceae bacterium, assembly GCA_014879545.1. GTDB lineage: Bacteria > Bacteroidota > Bacteroidia > Chitinophagales > Chitinophagaceae > Nemorincola. The sequence continues at coordinate 8,995 of JACSRV010000200.1, forward strand.
CTGGAGGCTGAACTGGGTGCTACTGCCTTTGGCGAGGTATATACATTCGGCCCCACTTTCCGTGCAGAGAACTCTAATACAGCGCGCCACCTGGCCGAATTCTGGATGATAGAACCCGAAGTTGCTTTCAACGACATCAATGACAACATGGATCTCGCTGAAGACTTCATCCGCTATCTCATCAAATACGTGCTGGACAACAACCGAGAAGACCTCGACTTCCTTGCGCAGCGGTTGGCCGAAGAGGAAAAACAAAAGCCGATGAACGAGCGCAGCGAAATGGGCCTGATTGAAAAACTGACCTTCGTCGTTGACAATAAATTTGAGCGCATTACCTACACTGATGCTATCAACATCCTGCTCGATTCACCTGCCTACAAAAAGAAGAAATTCCAGTACGATGTGAAATGGGGCATCGACCTCCAAAGCGAACACGAACGCTACCTGGTCGAGAAACACTTCAAAAAGCCGGTGATCGTAACGGGCTACCCCAAGGATATCAAGGCATTCTATATGCGCATGAACGACGACGGAAAGACCGTCGCAGCTATGGATATCCTTGCTCCCGGTATCGGTGAGATCGTGGGTGGTTCTCAAAGGGAAGAACGCCTCGATATGCTGATGAAGCGTATGGAAGAGATGCACATCTCTCACGAAGAATTATACTGGTACCTCGACACACGCCGCTTCGGTACTGTGCCACATGCCGGATTCGGACTTGGTTTCGAGCGTATGGTATTGTTCGTTACCGGAATGACCAACATCCGCGACGTGATTCCTTTCCCACGCACACCAAAGAATGCGGAATTCTAGTACCCCAGGTACTTGACATAAAATCAGAAGGGATGCCGATCGGCATCC
>JACSRV010000201.1 GCA_014879545.1 Chitinophagaceae bacterium
AGGAGTACTGGTAGACAAAAAACAGATCATAGACATCAGCACTATGCCAGCAGGTAACTATATTGTATCCTTCAAAGAGGAGGGTAAAAAAACAGCATACCACAAGTTTACCAAACTCTAATATTTTTAAGTAACCGGCTGCATGGGTTTGTACCCCATGCAGCCTTCAACCCATAATTTATGAGCAAGACAAAAATTATGTTATTGCTATTGTGTCTCTTTGCCACACAATTGAATGCGCAAATTATCACTACAGTAGCCGGAAATGGCATTTGTGGTTATTCGGGAGATTTTCTACTTGCTACGGCTGCAAAAATTGCGACGCCGGTAGATGTAGTTAAAGATGCCGCAGGGAATTTGTATTTCGCAGAAAAATTCAATCACGTTATCCGAAAGGTCTCTTCTGCAGGAATCATTACAACATATGCCGGCACCGGCACTTCTGGTTACAGTGGCGATGGCGGGCAGGCCACAGCAGCAAATATTCAGACCCCACATGGTATCTACATTGATAAATTTGGGAACATGTATATTGCAGGGGGAGGTGCTAGAGTTCGAAAAATTGACCCGTCTGGTACGATAAGCACATTTGCCGGCAACGGCACCACTGTGGTCAGCGGTGATGGAGGTCCGGCAACAGCAGCGGGTGTTGGTGCAATTTCAGCAATCTGCGCAGATACTGCTGGCAATATTCTTTTGGCGGGCAACTATTGCATCAGAAAAGTGGATGGCTCGGGGATTATCAGCACTATTGCAGGAACAGGCACAATAGGATTTGGCGGCGATGGGGGGCCTGCAACTACTGCCCAATTCTCTTTTATTGACGAAATGGTTTCCGACAAAGATAATAATCTGTTCCTTACTGATGGAGGCAACGAGCGAATCAGAAAGATTTCAGGTAATGGGATCATGACTACAATTGCGGGCAATGGAATTCAGGGGTATGCAGGAGACGGAGGCCCAGCTACAGCTGCCCAACTAAGAACGCCGCATGGTGTAGATGTGGATAGTTGTGGCAATGTGTACATATCTGATTACACAAATCAAGTAATCAGAATTGTAAATACTTCAGGTAATATTTATCGTCTTGCGGGTAACAGCACGGCCGGATTCTCAGGCGACAACGGACCTGCAACGGCCGCGCAGATGGATCGACCGGTTAATATCTTTCTCGACAAAGAGCATAATCTATTCTTTTCAGACCAGAATAACTGCCGTATCCGTAAAATCGCACTGCCCCGCTGCGATAGTCTGGTGTTTCCGGCGGAGGTGGGGGATGTGGCCACCAACGAACCGGGGCTTACCGTATGGCCGAACCCTGCCACTAATGAGCTGCAATTGCAACTAAATACCACTGGGACAACTGGCCATGTGGCTATAGTGACACTAACGAGCCGCACGGTGCAGGAACTGCTGCTGCCGGCAGGCAAGCCCGCCACTGTTCTGCTGCACCTGCCCGCAGGCATGTACCTGGTTGTTGCCGAAACTGAACAAGGAAGGATAGTGAAAAAACTGGTGGTGGAGTAAAGGGTTAAAAACTGACGTCATCGCCCCTGACCATGCTCCCTGATATCTTTTGCTGCAACAATTTTCTATCACACTACAGAAAATGCACTATCATAAAACTTTCCTCTTTTCCTTTTCCCTGAACGGTTGTAACCTGAATAGAGGTGAAGAAAAATGGAAGGCAGAAGTACAAAAAAATGATCGTCACTTACTTCTCATCCTGAGAAGAAGTGGGCAGTTTTCCTGCCTGCCGACAGTTGCGCAGTTTTGGAAGCAAACTGCGCAACTGCTTCTCACATTTTTATTGATCATCAACGAACTGAGTAAGCACGGAAAAGTATAACCACCTGGTCGCCCTTACTCAGACTTTACAAAACTCACGGTGCGGGTGGCCGCGCCTTCAGATAGCCGCAGTGAGTACACACCCGTCGCAAAGGTGCTTACATCTATTCGGAAGGTATTTGTTGTAACAGGAGCATTATACACTTCGCGTCCCCGCGCATCGGTCACCACTGCGCGGCGGTACACTGCACCTGTCACTGCCACCACCAGCTCATTATCCGCATTCACCGAAACATTCACCATAGCCTCTGCCGCCTGCGCCACACTCACCACCTTGTGTATGCGGCTAAGGTTATCGCGGTTAAAGTCGATGATATAGAGATTACCGGCCTCATCGGTAGCCACATCGCGCGGATTGGACAACTTACTTGCCGTAGCCGGTATGCCGGTGCCGCTTTTGCCGCCCACACCGGTGCCGGCAAATGTGGTGATGATACCATCGCGCGACACCTTGCGCACGACATGGTTGTCCTCATCGGCGATATAGAGGTTACCGGCCCTGTCGAGCGTGATGCCGGTGGGCTTATTGAGCGTGGCATCGGTAGCGGGACCACCATCGCCTGTGTAGCCACGGCGGCCATTGCCGGTAATGGTAGTGATGCGCCCCTTGGCACTGACCCGACGCACCACATTGTTGCGCATGTCTGATATGAAGAGGCTGCCATCGGCCGCAAGCGCCAATCCATAGGGTGTGTGCAGCTGCGCATCAGTGGCTGGGCCGCCATCGCCGCTATAGCCCTTGCTGCCATAGGTGCCGGCAACAGTATGAATGAGCCCATCTGTCGTGACCTTGCGTATAACATGGTTGCGTTCATCAGAGAGGTACAACTCTCCCGTGGGCGACACCACCACCATGTTGAGCGATGAAAGCTGCGCAGTGGTGGCTGGTACGTCATCGTGCCGGTCGCCGGGGCCACCCGTCCCCGCCACCACCGACACGGTGCCATCGGGTGTTATCTTCCGCACTATGCCCCCATTGTATTCGGTGGCATAGATGTTGCCGCTGCGGTCTATACACAGTCCGTGAGAGAAAGCGACCTGCGCCTCGGCGGATGTGCCTCTGCCCGTGCGCTGCCGCACCACACCGGCACAACTGTCGCCCGGCACAATGCGCACAATGTAGCTGCTGTTCCACTCTGTGGCATATATGACACCCTGCGCATCGATGGCAATGCCGTTGAAACTGCGCACATTCGCCAGGCTGTCGATATGGCTGTCGCAGAAACGCACCGGCACGGTCACAATCTGTTGTGCATGCAGCGGCATTCCACACAGCAGCAAAGTGACACAAAACAGCAGAAGGGAGCGGAGAAGCATGGTGCAAATGTAACGACAGTGCAGTGTATTGTCTGCCTTTAGTACTTTTGGCGCCTATGCAACTCAACTTTCAGGAGGCGACGCTCAAAAAGCTGTCGGTACATTATATAGGCAACAAGGGCAACGGGCAGGATATGATAGCGTCAAAAAAGCCCTTTCAATTGGGTGAAGACGAAGGAAAGCTGCTGTGCGACGCGTTCTTTGCAAGGTTCAATGCCGGTGGCGAGAAGTACAGCTTCAGCCATGGGGCGTCATTGAATTACAACGAGGTGTATAATTACTGTTTGGAGAGTCTTGCTGAGGAAGCGGCTTTTCATAAAAACTCGGTGAACATTGCGAAACACCTGCATGAGAATACTACCCACCCCAAGGTGAAACCAGGGGAGTTGTACGTTGCCTATTTCGGCAATTGCATAGTGAACGGTGCTTTTGTGGAAGTGATGGGCATGTTCAAGACGGAGACCAAGAGCCACTTCCTGGACACACAGGTGGACGCCAAAGATACTGAGCTGACCATGCGCACCGGCGCTGACATTGGTAAGTTCGACAAAGCGGCCCTGGTGCTGCCCACCAATGCCGAGAACGGCTTTGACGTGCTGATCTATGACAGCAACGGCAACCGCGGTGAGGAGGCCCAGTTCTGGCGCGAGAGTTTCCTGGGCGTGGTGCCGCAGGCCACCGAATACTATCATACCAACCAGTTTCTGGGTATGGCAAAGGAGTTCATAACGGCGCAGTTGCCGCAGGAGTACGACATTGAAAAGACAGGACAGATAGACCTGCTGAACAAGTCGATGGAGTACTTCAGGGCCAATGAGGCGTTTGATAAGAAGAAGTTCACAGAAGAGGTGTTTGAAGACAAGCGCATCATCAAGGCGTTCAAAGAGTTTGAAGACAACTTTACCGAAATGAACGAAATAGATCTGCCCGACCGTTTCGACATCTCCACACAGGCGGTGAAGAAACAGAACAGGGTATTCAAGAGTGTGCTAAAGCTCGATAAGAACTTCCATGTGTACATTCACGGCGACAAGAGTCTGATAGAGCGTGGCTATGACGAGAAAACAGGCAAGAAGTTCTACAAGATCTATTATGACGAGGAAAATTAAGAAGGTATAGTGGCAGCGTTTGTTTAATTTCGCTGTGCTGTGGCATCAATACTTTACAGATACGAACAACCAATGAAGAAATACATAATACTCACATCGCTGGCCCTTCTCTCTCTGGCATCGTGCCGTAAGAAAGACGAAACTGTTGACCCGGAGGTATCGGCACATATAGGTAATTATGTATTCTACTCATCGGGCAAAATGGTGACTGCCAAGCGTGAAGCGTCAGTACCGTCGGGCCCTGTGAGCATTGAAGGATTGATGAGCAATGGTGCTACCCTCAGGTTATGGATCCGCAGTTATGTAGAGAAACCCGGCATCCTGAACCTGGACAGCACTGACGCTGCGGCAACCTACCTGCCCCCTACCCCGAGCATTGAGGTACGATCGGTTCGGGGCGTATTGAATATAACGCAGGTAACACCTGTTGTTACCGGTACTTACTTCTTTGTCTGCACCGATTCTACCGCGGTGAACGGCAGTTTCAAGATCAATCCGCTGTAACTGACCAAATAATGTGAGCCGGGCGCAAAACCGAATTCCCAAATCGGTCACAATCAACTATTTTTGCACCCATGCAAGCATCACTCAGCGAACAGGAACTGGTACGCCGCGACAAACTGCGGGAATTGGTAGAATTGGGCATTGACCCTTATCCGGCACCATTGTATGAAATAACTCATACAGCCCGAGACATAAAGGAAAAATACAATGAACAAACTGCCGACCAATTCAAAGCTGTAAGTCTGGCAGGCCGCATCATGAGCGTACGCGACATGGGTAAGGCCAACTTCGCTGTTTTGCAGGACGCCACGGGCCGCATACAAGTATATTTGAAGCGTGACGAGATATGCCCTGACGAAGACAAGACGATGTATGACACGGTGTGGAAGCGCCTGCTGGACATAGGTGACATCATAGGTGTGAAAGGATACGTATTCACCACAAAGACAGGTGAAACATCGATACACGTATCGTCGTTTATACTGCTCACGAAGAGTCTGCACCCGCTGCCGATAGTGAAGGAAAAGGACGGCGAGCAATTTGACGCTGTTACCGATCTGGAATTCAAATACCGTCAGCGCTATGCTGACCTGATTGTGAACCCGGGCGTACGTGATACGTTTGTGAAGATCACCAAGATGAAGAATGCCATCCGCACCTTCCTCAACGAGCGTGGTGCGTTGGAAGTGGATACGCCTGTGCTGCAGAGCATACCAGGTGGTGCCACAGCCAGGCCGTTCATCACCCACCACAATGCACTGGACATACCACTGTACCTGCGTATTGCCAACGAGCTGTACCTGAAGCGCCTGATAGTGGGTGGTTTTGAGTGGGTGTATGAGTTCAGCCGCAACTTCAGGAATGAGGGTATGGACCGCACGCACAATCCTGAGTTCACGATCCTTGAGTTCTATGTAGCCTACAAGGACTACCTGTGGATGATGGAGACAACGGAACAGATGCTGGAACAGACTGCGATTGCCGCAAACGGCACCAGCACTACTACTGTTGATGGCGTGGCCATAGATTTTAAAGCACCTTATAAGCGTATCAGTATCTATGACGCGATAAAGGAGCATACCGGCATAGACATCAGCGAAATGGATGAGGCCGGTCTGCGCGAGGTGTGCAAACAACTGAAGATAGATGTGGACCCTACCATGGGTAAGGGCAAGCTGATAGATGAAATATTCGGGGGCAAGTGCGAGGCACATTACATACAGCCTACCTTCATCACCGACTACCCGATAGAGATGAGTCCGCTGACGAAGAAGCACCGCAGCAAGCCGGGTCTGGTGGAGCGTTTTGAACTGATAGTGAACGGCAAGGAAATTGCCAACGCCTACAGCGAGCTGAATGACCCGATAGACCAGCGCGAGCGTTTTGAGGATCAGGTGAAACTGATGGAGCGCGGCGACGATGAGGCCATGTTCATCGACTATGACTTCCTGCGTGCACTGGAATATGGCATGCCGCCTACAGCAGGTATCGGGTTTGGTATAGAGCGCCTTGCGATGTTGCTTACAGGTCAGGTGTCTATACAGGATGTTCTGTTCTTCCCGCAGATGCGCCCTGAAAAAACGCATCCAACCGCTCATGACGAGGACATAACAATATAAAGGCAAATCCGACACGTGTTTGACATGAAGAGACTATTCACGATATTGTTGTTGGTTGGTTGCATCACCGGCGCTGCCGCTCAGAGCTATACGGATAGTATTGCCAAACACAGGGAACACTATATAAAGGAGTTGCTGGAGAATAAGCGTGCGCCCATAAAGCCACACCAGGCGAAGGATATTCACTTTTTTGCCGCTGACCCGGCATACAGGGTGTGGGCAGAGGTAAAAGAAACACCGGGTAGCCAACCGTTTATGATCCCGACGAAGAGTAGTAAGCAGAAACCATTCAGGGAGTATGCTACGCTTACTTTTAAGTTGAAAGGAGAGACGTATACACTACATGCCTATCAGGGTGTGGACCTCATAAAGGACACAGCCTACAAGAACTATTTGTTCATACCCTTTCGTGACCAGACGAACTATGAGAGCACCTATGGCGGTGGCAGGTACATTGACCTTTCCATCACTGATATAGTGAACGACAGAATAGTACTTGATTTCAATAAGTGCTACAATCCCTACTGCGCCTATGCTGATGGATTTAACTGCCCGATACCACCGTCGGAAAACAGCCTGCAAACGGACATTCCTGCGGGCGAAAAAACATTCATTCATTAAACCGGACGCAGCATGAACATTGCAGAACAATTTGAAGCGGCAACGAAGAATAGTAAATTACTCACCTCACGCCCCGATAACGATACACTGCTGAAGTTGTACAGTTTATACAAGCAGGCAACCGAGGGTGACAACGATGGACCAGTTCCTTCCAATCCATTTGATTTTGTAGCCCGCGCCAAGTATGACGCATGGTCGGGGCTGAGCGGCATTTCGAAGGAGGATGCCATGCAGCAATACATTGATCTGGTAACATCACTACAGAACAAATAACAAAAGGCTTGCCACGCGGCAAGCCTTTTACTTGAATATCATTTTCTTGTTTCTTATTGAGGAAGGCGATTCAGACGGCCGGTCCAAACTGCACGCTTTGACACGGCATAGATAGTGTACAAACCAGGCACATCGAACGAGATGTTGATGTACTTGTTTGTAGGCCCGACAGACTGTTTAACAAGACGACCTGTCATATCGTAAACAAAGATGTTGGCCAGCTCTTCATGAATAGAAGACATAAACACGTTTGTGTTGCTGGTGCATGGATTCGGGAAGATCGTAAGGGTATCTGTTTCGAAAGGCTCAGCGAGATATACGTAACGTACCCTGTTAGCTTTTTCGCCGATGAACAGGTTGCCAGCAGAATCAACAGCAACACAAGTAGGACGTGTAACACACGCATCAACTGCCAGTCCACCATCGCCAATGTGCGACCTATCGGCTGTTCCGTCTCCTGCAATTGTGTTGATCTTACCGTCAGTACCGATCTTACGAACGCGGTTGTTGAAGTAATCGGCGAAATAGATATTGCCGGTGCGGTCCAAAGCAAGTGACACAGGGTAGTTCAACTGAGATGTTTTAGCCGGTCCGTTGTCGCCGCCATAGCCGGCATTGTTGCCCGAGCCTGCGATCGTAGTGATGATACCGGCCGTATCGATCTTGCGAATGACATTGTTGGCCGCGTCAGTGAATACCACTTCATCGTTATTGAGCACAATGACATCTGATGGTTGGTACAGATAGGCATCAACAGCTTTTATGCCATCGCCATAGTAGAAATGGAAAGTAGTATCGGCACCGGCCACTGTGGTGATGATACCTTTTGTGTCCACTTTACGGATCTTATGGTTGTTGCAATCGGCGATGAACATGTTTCCTTTACTGTCGAAAGCGATCCCTTTAGGCAGGCTCAACCTGGCCAATGTAGCAGCTGAGTCATCGCCTGCGAAACCAGCCATACCATTACCGGCAACAGTAGAAATAACACCAGCGGTGTCTATTTTACGGATCCGGTTGTTTTTAGAATCGGCGAAGTAGAGGTTGCCAATCTTATCGATAGCGAGGCCCATTGGTGCACTCACTTTTGCCTTGACGGCAGGACCTCCGTCGCCGGACATACCTGCAGAGCCGAAGCCAGCCAGGGTAGTGATGACGCCACGCGCATCGATCTTCCTGATCTTATTGTTGTACTGATCTGAGATGAAGAGGTTTCCATTATTATCATGCTTCAATCCACCTGTGATATTGACAGTTGAATAAGCAGCATAGTCGTCGTCGCCGGTTGCGCCCAACTTACCGTTGCCTGCCACAGTGGTGATGATCTGTCCGTTCGCACTGAACGAAGAAAATGCCACAACTGCGATAACCGCGCTAAAAAACCTGTTACGGCGAGTATTGTTTTTGTTCATGTATCTTATTATTTAAAACTACTCTTGGTGATCGTATCCAAAGTGTTTTCCGTTGGGAAAACGCTACAAAGGTATGTTAGTTCCTGATTTCAATTTTACCTGTCCAGAAATTATCATCGGTAATTACTTGTAACAAATAAATACCTGATGGTTGCTTTAACTGTACATCGACCGGTGAATTTGTTTCTGTTTGCTTGCTGAAAACCAATTTTCCTGATAAGTCTGTGACATTCAACACCATACGAGAAGGCTGCTGCACCGTAACATTTACTGTGAACTTACCATTATCGGATGGATTAGGGAAAATACTGAAGGTACCGGCGGTGGTGGCGGTTGACCGAACATCAACGGGCGCGTTATAGTAACGTACGCGCTCGTTATAGAAGTCGGAAATGAAAACGTTTCCGGCACCATCGGCAGCAAGGCCACGGGCAGCAGATAGTTTTGCTGACAAAGCAGCACCGCCATCGCCCGAGAAACCAAAACTTCCTGAGCCTGCGACCGTTTTGTATATACGAGCTGAGTCCAGTTTTTTAACAACCAGATTTCCCTCGTCAGCGATGTACATATTGGCAAAATTATCGAAGGTAATGCAGGTTGGCTTATTGAGCGACAATGTACCCTCGCCCAGCGACAGCAACAACGCATTCTTACCCTTTACTGTAACCACCTTGTTATTTGCCCGATCGTATTTGCGGATGATGTTGTTGTAGGTATCAGCAAAATAGACCTCATTTGAAGGTGAAACGGCTACGCTGTATGGCTTGTTGATAGCCACCATAGACGGGAAAGGCTGAAGATCGGTATTGAAAGTAGCCACACCATTACCTACCACAGTGGTAATGATACCTGCAGGAGAAACCATGCGGATGCGATTATTCATCTGATCGGCAATGAATATATTGCCAGCACTGTCAACAGCTACACCGGTAGGGTGATTGAGTTTGGCGTATATGGCAGTGTCATTATCTCCGCTGAAACCAGCTGCGCCTTCGACTGCTCG
>JACSRV010000203.1 GCA_014879545.1 Chitinophagaceae bacterium
ATACATAAACAAAGCAGCCGTGGTTGATGCCTCGTCCACACATAAAGTAAAATCCTATTTCTGTACAATTTCGATAATTGCCAGAAAAACTAAATGTACTACAACTAATTGATATTCAATGTTTTAAACAGTCTTCCTTCTTCTGAAACAACTTCAAGCAGGTAAGTACCCGCCTTCAACTCAGGATTCAGCTCCTTCACGCCTGTTGTTTCCATTTGTTCACGTACCAGCACGCGACCGGTTATATCATATATATTTAGCCTTACCGGACTTTTTAAGGTATAACCCGTCAGTTGCACGGTAAATGACCCCGAATTAGGATTAGGGTAAACAATGGCGTCCCGCTCAATGTTGATATTGCTGCCGCCCACTCCTGCAAAACAGGGCACTGTGGCCAATACCCGCATTGTCTTGACTGCAGACGCAGATCCACAAAAATTAGAAACAGTGTACGAGATCACTGCGCTTCCCGGGCTAACACCCGTAACAACGCCCGATGAACTAACTGTTGCCACAGAAGTGTTGCTGCTGGTCCACATACCACCCGATGCAGTGTCGGCCCAGTTAGCTGTAAGACCCGGACAAACTGAGTCAACACCCATTATTACTCCCGCGTTCGGATACAATATATTTGCAACATACACAGTGATCGTGTCAGAATACACCCCGTCGGTAACTCTCACTGAAAACGTGTCCGGCCCCGAATATCCCACAGTCGGCATATAGGTAGTACCAGACGGAGTCACTGTGCTGCCCGTCGATGTAGCTGTGGCAGTTACCACCAATACCGCATGAGAAGGCAACATCACCGGACTCCAGGTAAGCGTCTGCCCAACATCAATATCATCTACCTTCATCAACGAATCAAACAGCGAGAACTCTGACGGGCAGGTAGTAAGCTGCACATGCGTACCCAATGTAAAATAGGGATCATTGCCCACTTTAATCCTCCGTACACGGTTGTTTGCATCGTCAGCAATAAAAATATCACCATCACTGCTCCGCACTGCCAATCCTATAGGATGATCGAGCTGGGCAGAGACAGCAGATATGCCGTCACCACTATACCCTGCCACGCCCGTGCCTGCAATAGTTGTTATCATTCCAGATGTGTTTATTTTACGCACCGCGCTGTTATTCCAGTCGCTGATGTACACATTACCGGCATTATCAGCGGCTATTCCCTTCGGGTAATAGAGTCTTGCCGATGTGGCGGGGCCACCGTCACCGGTATAGCCATACGGAAGACCAACACCCGCAATGGTACTGATGATTCCTGATGTGTTGATCTTGCGCACCCTATTGTTGGAATTGTCTGCAATATAAATGTTGCCCGCTCCGTCCACAGCCACTCCTGTAGGCTCATTCAGCCTGCAGGCCGATGAAGTAGCCGGGCCGCCGTCTCCGGCAAATCCCACAAAACCCATTCCCGCAATTGTTGTAATGACGCCCGAACTCACAGTCACTTTTCGCACACGGTGATTCAAGGCATCCGCTATCAGCACATTGCCCGATGCATCTACTGCTACACCCCACGCATTGCCCAATGTGGCTGCAGTAGCGGGACCGCCATCTCCTCCATATCCGGGAATACTTCCGGGGATACCGGCAATTGTAGTGATGATGCCGGCAGCACTCACTTTTCTTATGATGTTATTTCCAAAATCAGAAAAATAGACATCACCTGTAGCATTCACCGCAATACCTATCGGCCATCTGATCCACGCAGCTGTGGCCGGACCTCCGTCTTGCGACGCAAGATATCCGCCAAAACCTGTGCCCGCAATGGTTGTTATCACGCCCGTTGTGCTGATCTTCCTGATCCGGTGATTATTATAATCAGCTATGTACACATTACCCGCGGCATCTGTAGCTACACCATGCGGCGAGTTCACTTTAGCCAGTGTAGACATGCCGCCATCACCTCCGTAAGCTGCGGTGCCGTCGCCAGCCACGGTAAGAATTGTTTGTGCATCCGCAACACCGGACAACATCATTGCAAAAAAGCCCAATATCAGGCTGTACTTTCTCATTATCAACAAATTAGTTTGGATAAAAATAGGGGTATTTTCTTTAATACAGGTTGAAATTACTGAAACACCAAGTACACAGCGGCGAAACTTCTGCAGTGCACAAAAATTCATTAGGTTTGCCGTGTCATGAACAAGATAAACGACCTGAGAGAAAAATCAGCACTGGCCAAACTCGGCGGAGGTGAGAAAAGAATTGCTGCACAGCACAAAAAAGGCAAACTTTCAGCACGCGAACGACTCCAGTTGTTGCTGGATGAAGGGTCTTTCGAGGAAATAGGCATGTTTGTCAACCACCGCTGCCGCGACTTTGGCATGGAGAATGAAAGCTATCTGGGCGATGGTGTTGTTACCGGCTACGGAACCGTGAACGGTCGTTTGGTCTATGTGTACTCACAAGACTTCACCGTTTTTGGTGGCAGCCTCAGCGAAACACATGCCGAAAAGATCATCAAGATCATGGACCTTGCCCTACAGAATGGCGCACCGCTCGTTGGCCTCAACGATAGTGGCGGTGCCCGCATTCAGGAAGGCGTGGTATCACTCGGTGGTTATGCCGACATCTTCTACCGCAATGTTCAATCATCAGGAGTTATCCCTCAGATATCTGCCATCCTCGGGCCATGTGCCGGTGGTGCGGTTTATTCCCCCGCCATCACCGACTTCATTCTCATGGCCGAGAATACTTCGTACATGTTCGTGACCGGTCCGAATGTGGTAAAGACAGTTACGCACGAAAACGTTACCAGCGAAGAACTGGGCGGCGCTCAGACACACGCCTCCAAGTCAGGTGTAACGCATTTCGCTTGTGCCAACGAGGTAGAAGCGATCGAGAACATCAAGCAACTCCTCAGCTACATGCCTCAGAACTGCGAAGAAGATGCCCCCGTGTATGACTACGAAGCCGGCAACGAGGTTCGTGAAACACTCAACAACATAATTCCTGAAAACCCCAACCAACCCTACGACATCAAAGAAGTGATCGGCGAAGTGGTTGACTCGGGTAGCTTCATGGAAGTGCATAAAGACTGGGCCGAGAACATAGTAGTGGGCTTCGCGCGTATTGCCGGCCGCAGCATAGGTATAGTAGCCAATCAGCCCGCCTACCTTGCTGGTGTATTAGATATCAACGCCAGCCGCAAGGGTGCTCGTTTCGTTCGCTTTTGCGACGCGTTCAACATTCCGCTGCTGGTACTCGTCGATGTTCCCGGCTTCCTGCCCGGCACCGATCAGGAGTGGCATGGTGTCATTATCCATGGCGCCAAGTTGCTCTATGCCCTCAGCGAGGCCACGGTTCCAAAGGTCACAGTTATTACAAGAAAAGCATACGGTGGCGCTTACGATGTGATGAACTCAAAACACATTGGCGCCGACCTCAACTATGCATGGCCTACTGCAGAGATAGCTGTTATGGGTGCCAAGGGCGCCGCAGAGATCATTTTCAAAAAAGAGATCTCAGAAGCTGCCGACCCTGCCGCGAAACTGAAAGAAAAAGAACTTGAATACATTGAAAAATTTGCAAATCCTTATGGCGCGGCTGCTCGTGGTTTCATTGACGAGGTAATAATGCCTGCCGATACCCGCGCCAAACTCATCCGTGGATTTAAAATGCTCGAAAACAAAGTAGCCAAAATGCCGAAACGCAAACACGGCAATATTCCCCTTTAGTAAAATATCATTGCAGGTATCAGAAAGGATCGCTCCTCAAAAATGGGCGGTCCTTTTTCTTATGCTGTAGTAAAAGCAAGAGAGATCACAATGGCGTAGATGATCAGCAATATCACAAATGTCCGCTTCATACACTTCAATTTAGGGTTCAAATCACATCCCTCTCCAATACAATTATTGTGCCATTTTAATTAAAAGTTCACATTTCAGCAGCTCAATCGGACACTCGGGACGCAAATACATCCATACATCCCTAATTTTGCATCTGTGAAGGCTCTGCTTAGACCCGCCGAGGTGATCGTTTCAACGAGTATTTTTACCGCGTTCTGCGCATTGGGGCTTTGCATTGCTACAGAGCGCCTGTTTACTTCGCAAAGCCTGCCACTTTTCAGCAACCTGCACCTGGCTATTTTCGGTGCCACACTTACTGTCTACAACCTGCCGCGTTTGCTCCCTCGTCCCTACGGTCAGAAACGTTTAACCCAACCCTTACGCCCTCTCTATTTCGTTTTGTTTTTTGTGGGGCTCGCCTTGCTCCTACCTGCTGCCACCAACCTGAACACCAACGTCATGTTCACAGGTACGGCACTCGCTGCATTCGCCCTTGCGTATTATCTACCTTCATTACCATTACCTCAAAAGAAAAGACTAAGGGACTTCGGACTGGTCAAGATCTTCGTGCTTACCTCGGTATGGACAATTGCTACCGCGGTTCTACCGATGCTCTACCTCAATGAACCTATTGCACACTATCCGTTCGAGGTCTTACTGCGATTTGTTTTTGTATTTGCCCTGTGCATCCTTTTCGATATCCGCGACATAGAAACCGACAGCACGCGGAACATACGGACACTGCCTTTGCGCATAGGCGTGCAGAACGCATACCGCCTCGTGTATTATTCAGTGCTCGCATTCGCGATCCTCAGCACGCTTCAATATTTTCGGGTTCATGATTCCGGCCGACTTCTAGCAGCATTTACCACGTCTGCGGCCACATTGGTGGTAACCGATTACACGCGCCGCCATCCGGGCCACAGGGCCTTTGTGGCTATGACCGATGGAATGATGCTTCTGTATGCGTTATTGGTCGTATTGCAGTAAAAAGCCTCTTACGACTTCCTGCGTGCCACCTCCTGATTGATCAACGACAGCTCACGACCCGTTTGTCCGGCAACAGAAGTATTCTCCTGTGCACGACGCATCAGATAAGGAACTACGTCACCAACAGGTCCATATGGCAGGTACTTCGCAACATGGTATCCCGAATTCGCCAGATTGAACGAAATATTATCGCTCATTCCAAACAACTGAGAGAAATATACCTTGTCAGTATTTGATGGAATGGCGTGCGTTTCCATGTAGGTTGCAGCCTTCAGGCAACTATTCTCATTGTGGGTACCGATGAACACCGCCAAACCGGATAAACGCTCCAGACAAAACAAAACTGCAGCATCGTAATCCTTATCACACGATTGCTTATCAGGTTGTATCGGCGACTGATAACCCATCTGTGCCGCACGGTTACGCTCCTTCTCCATATATGCACCACGCACCAGCTTGGCACCAAGATGATATCCTTTAGCCTGCGCACGTTCGTATGACTGATGCAGGAACACCAACCGATCATGGCGGTACAACTGGAAAGTATTGTATACCACTACCCGTGTCTTGTTATACTTTTCCATCATCATATCGGTCATCTCGTCCACCGGCCCCTGGATCCAGCTTTCCTCTGCGTCCACCAACATCATGATATTGTGCTCGGCCGCTGCTCCGCATATTTTATCCAACCGACCCAAAACACGGTCTCTTTCCTGCTTGTCGGCTTCTGTAAGTGTTACGCCCGAGTGCAACTTTTCCAGTAAAGCAAACCTCGCAAAACCGGTCACCTTAACGCTAACAAATGGTATACTCTTGTTGGACGATGCGTACTTTATGGCCTTTATAAACTCAGGAACCGCCTTGTCAAACTCAGCCTCAGACTCCTTACCTTCCACACCGTAGTCCATAATAGTACCCACGCCATACTTGCCCAGCATATCTGCGGTTTTGCCTGCATCTTCCATGGTCTCTCCACCACAGAACTGGCTGAACAAAGTACTTTTGATAAGCCCCTTCACCGGCAGGCGCCACGATAGCGCCATCTGTGTCATCTTAATTCCCATTGATGTGAGCGATGGCGATGACATCAGTGAGAACAACATTTTCGCCTTCTTCAGCTCACTATTACTTCTGTACTTGAATGCTACTTCGGTATTATTGAATTCGGGGAGCATATATCTGTTCTGTTATCTGAATTTATTGATCCGTCTATCCGGAAAACTGCCGGGCAAAGTTCTGTCAGACCGGGGAACATATTTGTGACTATGATCACTAATGCAACCCGCTTTCTGATCCTTACTGTTAATTGATGCCTTCTGTGGCCACTTCCCTGTTTATCTTCTTTACCAAACCCTGCAATACGCTACCCGGGCCTACCTCTGTGAACCTGCCGGCTCCACCTTCTACCATTTTCATCACTGTCTGCGTCCAGCGCACAGGTGCTGTAAGCTGATTGATCAGGTTTTGTTTGATCAACCCCGGGTCGCTGTACGGCTTCGCGTCAACGTTTTGATACACCGGGCAGGTTGGTGCGCTGAAATTAGTTGCCGCTATCGCTGCTTCCAGTTCCTGTCGGGCAGGCTCCATCAGCGGCGAATGGAATGCGCCACCCACCGGCAGTACCAGAGCCCTTTTAGCGCCCGCAGCCTTCAACTTTTCGCAGGCAATGTTCACGCCCTCTATCGAACCGCTTATAACCAGCTGACCAGGGCAGTTGTAGTTAGCTGCCACCACTACCTCATTCGTTATAGACGCGCATATCTCTTCCACGAGGCTATCTTCCATGCCCAGCACTGCCGCCATTGTTGACGGGTTTATCTCACACGCACGTTGCATAGCCTCAGCACGCTTGGCCACAAGACGCAGACCGTCTTCAAACGAAAGCGCTTTGTTAGCGATCAATGCCGAGAACTCACCCAGCGAATGCCCCGCCACCATTGCAGGTTGCAGCTCAGGTGTAGTAAGGAACAATATGGTAGAGTGCAGGAAGATGGCGGGCTGGGTCACCTTCGTTTGCTTCAGTTCATCTTCTGTTCCGCCAAACATCACATCGGTGATACGGAACCCGAGTATATCATTAGCTCGCTCAAATAGGTCTTTGGCAGCAGCATTGGTTTCATATAGGTTCTTGCCCATTCCTGGGAACTGTGCACCCTGTCCGGGGAATACATAAGCATGTTGCATCTCTGAAAATTTTATTATTTATACGACCGGCAATAGCGCATATAGGGGAAAGTAATTATATCTCCGGTCAGGGTGCGAAAATAAACTGAATTGCAGCAACCAACAAATATTAGTCGCCTGTCATCCCCCCCGACGCTAAAAACTAAATCCCCTACTTTTGTCCCGGTGAATTTGCCTTTTTTCATAGCACGCAGGTATCTGGTTAAACAGAAGGGGGCTTTTTCCACTTTCATAATCAGGCTCGCCATATTGGCTACTGCGCTCAGCGTTGCCGTCATGATCATGGCTCTTGCCGTGGTCTCAGGCTTCCGCGAGGCGATTTCAGAAAAACTGTTCAGTTTCATGGGCCATGTTCAGGTCCGCCAGTTCAATGAGACCGGATCAACGTCTTTCGGCTCCAACGAACCCATCCTCGCCACACCACAACTTTTCAACAGCCTCAAAAAGGCACAGCACGTAAAAGCTGTGTATCCCTACGTCATCCGCCCGGTTATCATTCAGGCAAACGGACTACTCGAAGGACTGCAGATGAAAGGCATTGACCCTACCTATCGTTTCGACCACGCTATCACTTCTTCAGGCGAACCTATCTCTTTCAATGATTCCGCTTACTCCCGCGACATGCTGCTCTCGCGCACCACCGCCGAAAAGCTGAACATCAACATCGGCGATTCTGTTCTGGTAAACTTCATAGATCAGTCGGGACCACGTATCCGCAAAATGCGCATCTCGGGTCTGTATCATAGCGGCATGGAGGATATGGACAAATTTTATGCTGTCTGCGATATCCGTCTGCTGCAACGCATCAATAATTGGCCCGCAGATAGTATTAACGGCTATCAGCTGGTGCTGGATGCACCCGAAAATGCAGACACTGTGGCGTCTTACATATACTATTCTGTAATTGAGGCTCCGGTGGCAGTCTACACAACCACCGAGACGTACACCTTCATTTTCGACTGGCTACAGATCCAGGGGGTCAACAGCACCGTGCTCATTGTCATTATGACCATTGTTGCCATCATCAACCTCGCGGCCGCCCTCATTATTCTCATCGTTGACAGATCGGTAATGATCGGACTGTTAAAGGCAATGGGAATGCCCTATGACAGTCTCAGGAACATTTTTCTATGTATAGCAGCTATCGTTGGTGGAGCCGGCATATTTCTTGGTAATGTCCTGGCATTAGGTATGTATTGGATACAGACCCGATACGGAGTGGTGAAATTGCCCGAGAACTCTTATTATATGCGCTATGCTCCCGTTAAGTTGTCTTTGTGGGACATCATTGCAGTCGACGCCGGCACTTTGGTATTGTGTTTGTTTTGTATGTGGCTGCCAACTTTGTATATTCGCCGCGTGCAACCTTCACGGGTGCTGCAGTTCAAATAACATTTACCCCTGGCAGGTGCCGTTCGGCAGTTTCGTGGCCACAAGCACCTGCATAAATTATAAACATCCGCATCTATGAGCAATAAAGAAGTTTACTCGAAACTCTGCAATCAGCGTAAAGACATTCCCGTTTTCTCACAGCCCTGGTGGCTCGACACAGTATGCAAAAACTGGGACGTGGCCATCTCAAAAAAAGGTGAACATATTGCGGGCGCATGGCCCTACCCGGTAGAAAAAAAACTGGGCGTTACCCTGCTGCGTACTCCCATGCTTACTCCCTATCTGGGGCCACTGGTCTTCTTCCCCCACGACCTTAAAGAAAGCAACAACGATAGTTACGAGCATGAGACCATTTCAGATCTCATAAAACAACTGCCCGACGCGCCTGTTTGGAACATATCGGTGCAACCTGGTCTCAAACAGGCAGGCATCTTCAAACAGCACAAACTTCACTCACAGGTACAGCAGACCTTTCTGCTGGAACTCAATGAGGACGAAGAAACACTGCTCACTAACATGAAAGACGCGGTGCGTCGCAATATCCGCATTGCGGAGAGTGAAGTGAAGGTCACCAATTCTCCCGAACACCTGAAAGACCTGTACCGCTTTCAAAAAAGCACGCTTGCCAAAAAAGGTAAGTCGTTCCCGTACTCGCTCCGCGACCTGCAAAAAATAATGGACGCGGCGATCAAGAATAAATCAACTGCACTCTGGGTAGCAAAGACTCCCGACAAAAAGATACAGGCTATCGTCTGGGCAATTTGGGACGACCGCACCAGCTATTACTTCATGGGAGCCCAGAATCCTGAGACAAATAGCTACCGTGCTATGTCGCTTCTTCTATGGCACACTATGCGCCTCGCAAAGGAACGTGGCAACTCAATATATGATCTCGAAGGAAGTATGGATGAGGGTGTTGAAAGGTTTTTCAGGAATTTTGGTGGAGACAGAGCACTTTACATCGTACTTATGAAAAATAAATCGCTTATCTGGAAACTGAAACAGGCTATATTGAAATAAAAATGGTCGTTTTTAGCCCTGTGTTAATAACAAGCATCCCGACCGGGAAATGCATCATATCCATTTTTGATAAAAACGTAATAAATACTTAATTTTAGTATCCGATACAATAC
>JACSRV010000139.1 GCA_014879545.1 Chitinophagaceae bacterium
GATCGGGGCCAAGTCTGGGAGCCGATCTTGTTATTGACTATAAAACAGAAGATTTTGAAAACAGGTTAAAAGATTATGATCTGGTATTGCACAGCAACAAAGACACAAAGATTCTAAAAAAGTCGCTTCACATTCTGAAGCCTGGTGGACAGCTTATATCATTAGTAGGCCCACCTACCCCTGAATTTGCAGCTGCAATAGGTTTGCCTTGGCATTTACAACTTATTACAAACCTCCTGAGTTTTGGAATTAAGAAATTGGCAAAGAAACTGGAAACAACTTTTGTCTTCTTGTTTATGAGGGCCGAAGGAAGGCAGCTAGGTCAAATAACACAACTTATTGAGGCCGGTGTTATCAAGCCGGTCATTGATAAAGTATTCCCGTTTGAGCAGACTAATGAAGCATTAGCCTATGTTGAAACCGGACGGTCTCGTGGAAAAGTTGTTGTCAAGGTCATGAAGTCGCAACAAGGGTGATGCGCAGCATTCGGCTTTGCTAAGTCAATTCAAGATCCCTCCATCCCCGATGAGTCGGATATCTAAATTAAACTCTGTCTCTCACCCTGCGAGTCCCACCCCAGCTAGGCGGGACTCGCAGGGTGAAATTTTTAAAGCGTCAGTTCCCCGATGTGTCTCTCGCTTTTCGCGAGGACTCATCAGCATCAAGGTACCACTCGTCCTCCGTTTGCAACGAGGATGCCGCGGTTTGGCGTTTGTAACGCCCCTCTTTCTGCTCCAGCCGGGTCCCCTATGCTAAGCCTTGTGCGCAGGGAGGGACCCAGGCGGTATCCGCTCCACCCAGTTTAAACCAAAAGCAGTTTGGCGTAGGCCTCCGACTACTTCATGGCGGCAGCAAATCTCCTGATTTGCGAACCCACTCATCCTTGTTACAACAGCCTTATCCCCAAACAATTTTCTCCGTCCCAGCCGGGTCTCCTAAGCTAAGCCCTGTGTGCAGGGAGGGACCCGGCGGTACCCGCTCCACCCGGTTTACACCAAAAGCACTTTGGCGTATGTCTCCCACTACCTCATGGCTGGTGCAGATCTTCTCATTTGCTAACCCACTCGTCCTCAATGCAACCACCTCAATCCCCCAACAATTTTCTACCACACTACAGAAAACGCACTATCATAGATTTTTCTTTTGGCCGCCTTAAACCGCGGTAGTAACTTGTATTGATGTCGAAGAAAATGAGGGGAATCAGCACATATTGAGATTTTTCTTTACTTCTCACTATGGGAAGAGGTGGGAAGAAAATGGGAAGTTTTGAGAAGCAATTTGCACACTCACTTCCCACCTGCTCATTGACATTCAATTAGTTAGACCAAAACTGCGCAAATAAAAAAATACCGCAGTTACTGTGAAGTTTCCCCTATTTTTGTTTAATTATTTGTGCATTTTATTAAACAGAATAAACAATGGGCGATCATCAGGTAATACACCGAGTTATGGAACACGACGATTCAGTCTATTGCTACTACAGCGACCTGCCATCGCCAATGGCCTACATGACCACCGACGAACCGGCACCGGAACAGAAACTCTCCGCGGCCGATATAGACCGCATCATAGAGATGGCCTGGGAAGACCGCACCCCGTTCGATGCCATTGAGTTCCAGTTTGGCCTGCGCGAGGCTGAAGTAAAGGCACTCATGAAAAGCCAACTGAAATTCAGTTCTTATAAATTGTGGCGGCGGCGGGTAGAGGCATGCAGTACCAAACACGCCAAAATGCGCTCGCCCGATATAACAAGGTTCAAGTGCAGCCGGCAGCGCGCAATATCCTCTAATAAGATATCGAAAAGACGCGGCAAATAGAAACAATAAAGACCATAAGACGATGCAAAAGACCTTCTCCGCCCAAGACATTCAGAATTTTGAACAACGCTACCACGCCACCTTCATCAACTCGCTCACGGGTTTCAAAAGTGTGGCCCTCATAGGCACAGCTAACGAGGAAGGTCATACCAACCTGGCCATCTTCAATTCCATATTTCACCTGGGTGCCAATCCTCCTATGTTTGGCTTTGTGGTCAGGCCACACTCTGTTGAGCGCCACACCCTCGACAACATTCTGCGCACCGGCAGTTTCACCGTAAACCACGTTCAGGAGCCCTTCTACCAACAGGCACACCAGACATCAGCACGCTACCCGGCCCACCAAAGCGAGTTCGACGCCACTGGCCTCACACCCCTATACCGCGAGGGATGTGCCGCACCATTTGTGCAGGAAAGCAACATACAGATAGCCGCCGAATATGTGCGCAAAATAGATGTGGAAGAGAACGGCACACTCATTATTATTGCCCGCATAGCCGCCGTGTACCTGCCCGAAGATTGCATTGCCAACGATGGCTACATAGATGTAGAGCAGGCCGGCAGCATCACCTGTGTAGGCCTCGACAGCTACCACCGCACCACCCGCATAGGCAGGCTACCCTATGCAAAACCGTAACGAAGGCAGTAGGCACCGAAACCTAAGACTGGCCGAGATCTTCGTCCACGTGGGTCTTGAGTGAAGGCAGTTCGCGGGCCTCGCGCTTGATCACAAATACCGCGGTCTTCTTCACCCGCACGCCACGCCCCATCTTTCGGGCATACACATCGGTAAACGATGCCCCGAAATACAGGATGATGGCCGAATAGTAGATCCACGACAGCAGGATGATAAGCGATGCAGCCGCGCCATAAGCAGTCACCAGTTTGGAGTTGGTGAGGTACAACGAGATGAGGAACTTACCGAGCAGGAACAGTCCGCCGGTGAATGAAGCCCCCACCAGTGCGTCTTTCCAGTGTATGCGCGCATCGGGCAGCACCATAAAGATGACCCCGAACAGGAACGTCACCACAATAAACAGCACACCCGTATCCACACTGGTCAGCAACACAATACTGTCTTGCGGAATGATGTTCTTCAGGTACTTCATATGCTGCAGCTTGCCGGTAAGCACATCGCCTATCACGTTCAGCAGCAGCGATGCCGTGAGCAGGAAACCGCAGCCTATGATTAGCAACAACGACAACAACCGATCGGTGATCACCTTCAGCCAGCCACGCTTTGGTTTCGCCTTCACCGACCACATGTAGTTAATGGAGCTCTTCATCTCGGTGAAGATGCTGGTGGCACTGAACACAAACACTATGATACCGATAATGCCGAAGAGGGTACTGTTGTTGCTGGTGTTCATCTTGTCCAGTATGCTCTCCAGCTGGTGCGCCTCTTCCGGGCCTACTATATTGGCCACCTGGTCGAACACGGCATGTGTGGCAGCGTCCTTCTTCTTGTAGAAGACACCTATAATATGGATAAGCACCAGCAACAGCGGACCAATAGCAAATATGGTATAGTAGGCCAGCGAAGCACTGAACTTGGCCACGTGGTCTTCTTCAAACTCGTCGATGGTATCTTTTATCACCTCCCAGAAACGGCGCGCCCTGCCTATGGTCTCTTTTTGCACATCCATTGGCTCAAATGTAGTTATTATGGGTAAGATATTAAATGACCTTACCACTGCAGGTCGGGGTCGGTCTCATTGCGCGACTGACGGTGCTGCTGCCGGCTGCGCATCTTCTCCAGCTGGCGGTCATACACCAGCCTGGCTATACGGGCAGGCGCGTCATCCGCCGCCGATATCTCGCGCAGCTTCTTCTCCGATATGTCCAGGCGGTACATTAGCTGGTAGAAGGTGCCGGGCCCTTGCGCAATGATGTCGGCCATGCGTAGGGTCAGCAGTTTCAGGATGGTCTCTTCCGAAATGAGCTCGGGCATCTGTATGCCCCACTCGCCATGCAGTGCCATGGCCGTGTTTTGCAGTAACTCTATACCCTGTTCCATAGGCTGTTATTTGTCCACACAACGCATCATACACGCCCACAGCTTGTCGGCCGAGGCTTGCCAGTTGAACTTCGCTACCTGTGCGGGGGCGTTCTGTATCAGCCTGGTGCGCAGTGCTTCGTCCTTATATAACTGATGCATCTTGGTGGCAATATCTTCGGGGTCGGTGGGGTCTACCAGCAGGGCTGCATCGCCGGCTACCTCGGGCATAGACGATGTGTTGCTGGCTATCGCCGGCACATTGCACTGCAGTGCCTCCAGAATGGGGATGCCAAAACCCTCAAACAGCGACGCATATACCAGCGCATATGCCGCGCCTATCACCTTCGACAGTTCGTCCACATTCATATAACCCACCCACTTCACCTCATCTTTAAACGGCATTGTGGCACGCATCTCTTCCACCTCCTCATACTTCCAAGCCATGCGGCCAACTATCACCAGCTTCATATTGGTGCGCTGCCGCTTCTTGAAGATCACAAACGCCTTCAGCAGGTTCACAATGTTCTTGCGGGGGTGCAGCGCACCGGCAAACACAAAGTACTCGCAGCCGTCGGCATATTTTGCCTTCACCTCATCGCGCTCGGCCGATGTGAGCGGGCGATACTCGCTGTGCGCACCATTATAGACAACATCTATATTATCGGGTGCAATACCGTAGCGATCGCTGATGTCCATCTTGGAGAAAGTGGACACCGTGGCTATACGTTTGGCCTTTCGGGCAAACAGCGGCGAGTAGTGCCTCCAGTACAGCTTGTGGCTCAGCACATAGTGCTCGGGGTAGTGTTCGAACGCCAGATCGTGTATCACCAGGCAGGTAGGCACCTTTGTGCTCAGCGACAGGTAGCCATCGGTCGACAGGAACAGGTCGGCCTTGTACTTGCGCAGCAGCATGGGCAGGCTCCACTCGAACCACAGGTAGAACAGCACCGGATGCCGCGCCTGCGGATGCACCACCACCGGGGTCACATTGGGTGCAAAAACGAACTGGGGATCATAAGGCCGGTCGAAGAAGAAGATAAACTCATGTTCGGGATGCTGCTTCACGATCCGTTCAAGCGTCTGACTGGTGAACCAGCCTATACCTTCCAATTTGCCCTTCAGCAGCAAACGTGTATTTACAGCAATACGCATACCTTATGCCGACAAAAATATACTTTTACCGCTTTATCCGCCGTTATTTGTAGGCATGCAGCGTTTTTTTGTAAAAAATATCCTTTTTGTCATCGCGGTGAACCTGCTGGTGAAGCCTTTATGGGTACTTTTTATAGACCGCACCGTGCAGAACACCGTACCCGCCGCCTCCTACGGAACCTACCAGGCGCTGTTCAGTCTGGGCATCATTTTCCAGACCGTCCTCGACTTCGGTATCAGCAATTACAACAGCAAGACCATCTCCGGCCATCCCGAGCGATTGCAGGAACTATTTCCGGCCATGCTCTCGGCGCGGCTGGTACTCATGTTCCTGTATATGCTGGTGGCCGGCACCTGGGGCTTTGTGCTGGGCTACCGCGGCTGGGAGCTTACCCTGCTGGCCGGCATACTCCTCATTCACTCGCTCAATGCGCTGCTGGCGTTCATTCGCAGCAATGTGGCCGCACTGCACCGCTTCAAGACCGATGCCGTCCTCTCCATCACCGACCGCATGCTCATGATCATCATCTGCGGCTTCCTGTTGTTGTACCCGGCCACGGCCGCCGTGTTCCGCATACAGTGGTTTGTCATCACCCAGATCGTGTGCTACTTCATTGCCGCCATGGCGGGCTATATAGTATTGCGCCGGCTGGGCAAGGTGAAACTCAGCTTCTCCTTCAGCGTACCCGAGATAATGGGTGTTGTCCGCAACAGCTTTCCATACGCACTCCTCATCTTCCTGATGTCCATCTACAACCGTGCCGACGCCATTATGATAGAGCGTATGTGTACCGATGGCAAGGCGCAGGCCGGCATCTGGGCCGCCGCCTTCCGACTGCTGGATATGGTCAACATCTTCGGACTCATGTTTGCCACCATGCTGCTGCCGCTCTTCGGGCGCATGCTGGCACAAAAGGAAGACGTGCAACCCATTGCCAAACTGTGCGTGAACATGATGGTACCCGTATCGGTGATAGCAGCTATTGCGGCATGGTTCTACGGTGGCGACATCATGTACCTGCTATACCGCAAGAGCGAGATCTACCCCACCCATGCCGAAAGCTATCGCTGGGTGTTCTCCATCCTCATGCTCTCCTTCCCTGCATGGTGCGTCATGTATGTGTACTCTACCTTGCTCACCGCCAACGGTAGCATGAAGACGCTGAACACTATTGCCGCGGCGGGGGTGGTCTTCAACCTCACGCTGAACTATGTGCTGGTGCCCCGCTACAGTGCCGTTGGTGGCGCCATCACCTCGCTGGCCACACAGTCGGGGCTGGCGCTGGTGTTTTTCATAGCTGCGGTGCGGGTCATAAAACTACCACTCATGGCCCGCTGGCTCATGGCCCATGTGGGCTTCGGTGTGTTGGTGGCGGCGCTGGGCTTTGGCATCGCCCGCTACACCCCTTCATTGTCGCACCCCGTGCAGCTGGTGTTGTTTGGTGCGGTCAGCACCGTGCTCATTTTCGTGTTCCGGTTTGTATCGGTGGGCAACCTCAAACAACTCATGAACCGCAGCAAGGTAGAAACTGCCTCCTAACAAAACAGCTACCGTTTCCGGTAGCTGCCTGCTTGTCTTTTTATGCACCGAATTGCTTCAGGTGGTGGTCCAGATGTTTGTAGAACATATTGTTCCATTCTGTCTTGTTCAGCACACCAAATGAGTGCGATGGCTTACCATCAAAATAACTTTCGCCCATCTGGCGCGTCTTGCGAATGAACCCCACCAGGCGCTGTTGCTCCTGTTCAAAGTCCTTATCGTCTTTTATAATGAAATCGGGTGCTGTGGGCAGGCCCTGCTTGTAGGGTTGCTCGTTCACAATATTGCCTTTTACAAATGCCTTCAGTATCAGGCCCATAAAAAAGTTGGGCTTTTTGTACTTGTCCTCTTCAAACACATATTCATAGCTCACACAGCAGTGTGCCAGCATTTGCGATACCGACATCTTGCCCCATTGCGGGCGCGTTTCAGGTGTCAGTTGGTTGATCCGTTTTATGAGTGTTTCCTCAACTTCGGCTGTGAATACGTTTGGTAGAGCCATATAAGTAATTTTTGTAAAGATGCGATTTTTTCTAACATTTCTACCATTTCATGTGCGGCCACCGGCTCTGGAAGAAGTAGTGCGTTGGTGCCTGCTGCTTCATTGCCTGCACCTCGGCGGCATGTTCCTGCACCAGCGCCGATATCGTTGCCGGCGATAGGTAGAACTCCGTCACCAGCAGTCGCAATATGTCTTCATAACACCTGTTCTTCAGGTAGCCATAATAATAGTAGCGTGCCAGCAGGCATTCGTTGCGCTTGTGCAGCAGCGTGTTGCTGCGGCCCTTGCGGGCGCGGGTGGTCATTGCCGGCTCGCGCATCAGTTCGTTAAAGATCCTTTGTCCTCTCATGGTCGATAGTTTTTATAACACAAAAATACCACCGCCATACACCGCCTCCCGGCCAATAACATATCTGCATTCTTCGCGGGCATCCCTGTGTTGCAGTGCAGGCGCGGCTTTTGCGCCGGTTGCCCTCGCCTTTGTGCGCTACAAAAATGTGGATATGTCCGTCATTTTTGGTGGTTCGGCACCACAGTTTGCAGTTTTCCGCATCTGTGGTATTGCCGGGCATCCTACATTTGCCGGGTGCGTTGCCGCCTCTTATACCTGCTGCTGTCTCTTGCCTGTGCCACACAGGCGCGGGCGCAGTTGTGGCAGGGGCCGTCGGCCGGGGTCAATGCCGGAGTGGTCTCGGCAATCGGCAATCGTTTTCAGCGCATAGGCCTCTCTGTGCAGGCATACTATGGCTACCGCCACATCCAGACCAATGCCGAGGTACGCTGGTACCGCAACTTCCGCACCCTTGGGCCGCGCCGCCCGCACAACGAAGTGGTGACCGCTGCCGGCATCGTATATGCCTGGGGGCCACCACCCGCATGGAAAGACCCCTTTATTTCCATTACCGGCAACCAGACAGGCCACCGCAACAGCGTGGGTTATTCTTACAACTACTACTGGAACCGCATAGGCACCCGCCAGCAAACGGGCATCATCTCGGTGCAGATAGACAGGTTCGGGCTGCTCTCAGAGAACGATCTGTTCGCACGACCCACGCTCGACCGGTTCCGCACCGGCGCGGTGCTGCTGCAATACCGCTACCGCGATGTGGCACAACTGGCGCTCAACTGCACTATGTGGACCGGCCAGATGGGCACCAACAAGATCACGGGCGACAGTTCCTTTCCGCACTATGGCTACATGGACACCACCGGCGGCCGCTATACCCGCTTCTCGCACGGACTGCTGAGCGCACAGGGCAAGGTGCACCTGGGTGCCGGCCAGATGGCGCAGGCCAATGCCGGCATTGATGCCGAGCAGTTGCGCAACGCCCTGCAGAACCGACTGTTTCACGACATGGTGTTCATCCCCCGCCGCTGGCGCCGCCCCAAGAACTGCCACATACCCATGCTGGACACCGCCGGCAACCCCTACCTATACCGCACCGGCCAACACATCAAAAAACCCACACCTTACTGGAATGTATTTACCGCGCCGTTTGTGTTTTATTAGATTGGGAATTGGAAATTTTTTGGGGGGAATTGGGAGGATGCCGCAAGGTTACCCGCACCCATATGTAAAGATTTCACCCAAAATCTTTACATATCCACGGCATTTGTAAAAAATCTTTACATATCGTTTGGGGGCTGGCGGGAGCTTGATTTTTTTCTTTTTGCGCAGTTTTGGGTGTTTTCATTGATTATCAATGCCCGTGTGGGAAGTTTTGCTTCCCACTGCTTCCCAAAACTGCGCAAAAACTTCCCACTTCTTCTCATCCCGAATGCCTCGGGACAGGCCTGCTTGTTACTCGAAAAGTAACGGAAGTTTGTAATATATGTACCCGGACCCCCTTTTTCTCCAACCATCATTCAAGTTACAACCGCAACCAAAAACCGGCAAAAGAAATATCTGTGATAGGGCGCTTTCTGTAGTGTGATAAAAAGTTGTTGCGGCGCAGTGCAAATGGGAATACTTGCAAGAAAATCGGGCATAAGTGGAACACACTCAGCGCCAAATGGGCTTGTCGTAAACACGGAACAAATCGGCCTACTGCATTTTATAATGTTTCCCTCTTACTCCTGGTATTTTTTCATAAAATCATAGATCTCTCCCGCTGGCTTGCTTACTTCCTCGGCCACATTGAGCAGGTATTTTTTATCATCCATTTCCAGCGCCTTCAGTGCTTCATAAATCGGCCTGAATTCGCTATGCACATCTTTATCACTGAATAATTGCAGCAGCTCATTTCCATAACCAAACTTTTGCGTTGTGGCAACAGCCCTGTACCAATCAGTCCATAGACTATCACCGTCCAGCTTTTCTTCCTGCAGATTTTTATTTGTTAATAATATAACAGCCAGCCAGTTGTCCTTAGCCAGCCCCCAGTTCTTTTCGCCAGCGGCAAATACTGCTTTTTGTAAATAGTAATTGGTTTTTTTTTTTTTAAGC